>NZ_JAZBJZ010000029.1:0-49114 GCF_036349135.1 Tumidithrix elongata BACA0141 | reverse complement strand
GAAGTATTCTTTGCTTCATCAGACCCCGTTGCATTTCATCCTTGAATTGGCCGATCTCTTTCTGGTGCTGTCCGAGACTGTTGTATGCAAGTCCCAGATTATTGAGCGACCTTGCCTCACTATTGCGATCGCCAATTTGCTGAAAGATAGCTAAAGATTGCTGATAGTAGTCAATTGCTTTCTGGTACTGTCCGATATTTCTGTATGCTTCTCCCAGATTATTGAGCGTTGTCCCTTCACTAGAGCGATCGCCGATTTGCTCAGAGATAGCTAAAGATTGCTGATAGAAATCGATCACTTTCTGGTACTGTCCGAGACTGTTGTATGCAAGTCCCAGATTATTGAGCGACCTTGCCTCACTATTGCGATCGCCAATTTGCTGAAAGATAGCTAAAGATTGCTGATAGTAGTCAATTGCTTTCTGGTACTGTCCGATATTTCTGTATGCTTCTCCCAGATTATTGAGCGACCTTGCTTCACTATTGCGATCGCCGATTTGCTGAAAGATAGCTAAAGATTGCTGATAGTAGTCAATTGCTTTCTGGTACTGTCCGATATTTCTGTATGCTTCTCCCAGATTATTGAGCGACCTTGCTTCACTATTGCGATCGCCGATTTGCTGAAAGATAGCTAAGGATTGCTGATAGTAGTCAATTGCTTTTTGATATTGTCCGAGACTGCTGTATACAGCACCCAGATTATTGAGCGACCTTGCCTCACCATTGCGATTGCCGATTTGCTTAAAGATAGCTAAGGATTGCTGATAGAGATCGCTCGCTTTCTGATACTGTCCGAGACTGTTGTACACAGCACCCAGATTATTAAACGACGTTGCTTCACCATTGCGATCGCCGATTTGCTTTTTGATTGCTAAGGATTGCTGATAGAAATCGCTCGCTTTCTGATACTGTCCGAGACTGTTGTATACAGCACCCAGATTATTGAGCGACGTTGCTTCACCATTGCGATCGCCGATTTGCATAAAGATAGCTAAGGATTGCTGATAGTAGTCAATTGCTTTTTGATATTGTCCGAGACTGCTATACACTTCTCCCAAATTATTGAGCGACGTTGCTTCACCATTGCGATCGCCGATTTGCTTTTTGATTGCTAAGGATTGCTGATAGTAGTCAATTGCTTTTTGATATTGTCCAAAATCCGAATAAATCCTACCTATCAATTCATTTGTAAGGCTTTCCCAGTAAAGCTTTTCTTGTTCCTTGAATACTAAAACTGCCTCTAAAAATCTAGCGAGAGCCTGTTGCCGATTTTCTCTAGTTTGCTTTTCATTCAACACAACCGCCTCCATAAAAGCACGTTCCACCGCAACATACTTTCTATCCCGATCGCCAGCAACCCTCAACTCCTCAACCTTCAATACATACTTTCCCGCAGCAGCCTTACCATCAGGAGCATTAATCTCTAATCGATAACTACCTTCACTATCCGCAATTACCGACATCACCTCAAAGCCCAAGCGATCGTTGGGACTATCCGATCGCGCGAGTAACTTCCCACTAGGGCTATATAGCAAAATCACCAAATCGATTCCCTTCTGCTCGGCGATCGCTTGAAAAAATTGACCAGCCTTCAGACTCACCACATAGCTATGGGTCTCGCCCCCCTTTAATTCTCTGGCAATTGGTTGCTGCAAAGATAGCGCGATCGATTTGCTTTCTGATGTTTGAGTTTGTGGTGTCGTGGTTTGGGCGATTCCTTGCAGGATGCGTGCCGCCGCAGGGGGTAAATCAGACAGCAACCCAAAAAATCCAGATGCGAGAACAAACGCGATCGCGTAAATTCTTGAAGCCATAAACCACCTTCATTTTTTGCTTAGAATTGTATGGCGATCGCTAAAAAACTTAGCGACTTACTTTTTTCTCTTTAACCAAGCTTCCAAATCAGCAACTTTCTCAAAATCCAACACCGCCTCCGCCAACTCCTCCAACTGCTCCGCCGAGAGCTTCTCTAAACGCTTGCTTACCTTTAGCGTCACCTTACCAAACTTCCGCGACAGCAGACGCACCGCAACCTGTTTAAGCGCCTGCTGTCGTCCCAAAACCTGACCACGTTGTGTCCCAATTTTTTCACCCTCAAGCTTGCCCTCAAGTTTGCCCTCAAGTTTGCCTTCAAGCTTGCCTTCAAGCTTTGCCTCCTGATAAACTCTTGTTTTTTTGAGATCGCTTAACGTAAACATCGCCTCAACCTCCTCTCGACTCATCTGGGGAAACTTATATAGCAAAACTGTCTCAATAAATTCTATCATCCTCTCGCGATCGCCTTGCCCCAATCGACTAGCCAACTGCTGCGCTAGAGCTACCGTTTCCTTCTTCGGGACAACGATCAATCTCACAAGTTCTAAATTCAGCGATTGATTCTCTGGCAACTCATCAAGATATATCCGCACAATGTGTCCACTTGCAAATAGCGCTCTAAATTGTTTCGGAATTTCAGGCTCAATACTGCGTTTCGCAAAAATTGCCACTGCTTGCCAATCATGGTCTGGCTTGTATTGACTCAAATACAAAAATATCTCACCAATAAACTCCCAATAAAACTCGGTGCGCTTTTGAAATTGAACTTCCACAAACCAAATGTTTTTATCCACTGATTCTGGAATAAAAATGCCATCAAAGCGAAAGGCTTTTTCCTTGATTTCCACAGAAGTAAATCGATAGCCTTCCGAAGCTTCAGGTGGGAGTCCCACTAGCTCAAACAATAAGCCATCAAAGGTTTGAAAGAGTTGAAAGAAGATGGTGTCAGTACGCATCTGCTTATACTAGCGAATTGCGATCGCCTTTTGCAAAGTTAAAGCGATCGGGTTGTTTTCTAATGTTAAGCCCCTACAGACCATTCCCAATCAGGACAAACGCCGACCAATAATAGGGATGGTTGTAGTTGATTGCACCTTTGTTTATGGGGCGGCGAATCATGCTTAGCTGTGCTTCTCGCAAAGAAGCTGACATACTCACATTTCCCTTTTTTAAACTTCCATAAAATGCTTCCATTAGCAACTGCGTACCGCCATCGGATACCGTCCATAAAGAAGCGATCGAGGCTTTTGCCCCTGCTCTCTGCACCTGATACCCAAAACCGAGAATCTCTGCCCCATTGCCTAGACTTCCCACTCCAGTCTGACAGGCGCTCAGAACCACTAGATCGGCATCTTTAAGCTGCCATTCGTTAATCTCAGCAAGGGTAACTTTGCTGCCGTCCCCAAACAACACATAGGAATCATTGGGGCTACCAGATTTAAATTCAGAATGAGTGGCAAAATGCACGATCGTCTGTCCTACAACTTTTGCCTTTGTGGCATTTGCGGTAAAGTTCCGTTCGACTAACTTGGTCGTATCCAAAAAGGTCGAGGCAATATTCTCGACTTCAGGAATCGTGGAAGGAAGCCCACCTAGACCAAAACGAGTTTCACTGCCCTTGCCGCCAAATGCGCCTGCAAAAATGCGAAGATTTGCTTGGGGTTTACTATCTGGGTCAAAGAGACTGTAGGCAATCAAGTTATTCACGCGATATTTCTCGACTAGCCATTGCTTGCCATCATAGAGAGCAGCGAGGGGAATATACCGCAGTTGGCGATCGGGAGCATAGAGAATTGTATTGGCGTTTGCTTGCTTGAGGTCGGATGCGATCGGTTTAATCAGAACGTCGTAAAGTTTTTTGCTGGAGGTTTTGACATCAATGGAACTGAAGTCTTGCAAGTCAGAGCGAAAATCACTGATGAGTTTCTCTAGGTCAGCTTTTTTAATTGTAACCGTACGGTTAATAGGCGTGGTGTTTGCAGAAAAGAGGATTAATTCGAGGCGATCGCTGAGAATCAGAGGATAGATTAAAACAGCTCCTTTGGGTAGTTTTTGCAGATATTCAGGAACCTGATTGATTTCTGATTTTGGTAGTTGCTGAATCTGATTTGCTAGTTGGCGATTGAGTTCAGATATTTTCTCAAAGCTGATGGCTGATAGCTGACTGCTAATCGCTTTTTCTGGTTCTAAAAGCCGAATCCCCTGGGCTGTCCTGTCGTTTCCTTTGACATTCTTAAGATAATCCTCTAGTTCTTGAATCTTAAGTAGGTCGAGGATTTGCATCGCTTCCATCACCCGTCCTTGCTTGAGAAGCAGATCGGCAAGGTAACGATAGGTATCTGCAACGGTTTCTAAGAAAGACTGCTGCTCTTCTTTACTCAGCCCGCGAATATCTTTACGGATCGATTCTTGAATATTAACGGATTGTTTGTAAGAGAGAATAGCAAGTTGGGGTTGATTTTGACTAGCTAATAATAGTCCGAAATTATTCAGCGCTCTTGCTTCACCGTTGCGATCTTTAAGCTCGCGAATGATCGCTAATTCCTGTTGATAGGATGCGATCGCCTGCTCGTGCTGCCCCTTTGACTGATAAGCAATACCAAGTCCGTCCAGCGCTCTTGCCTCTGTTGCAAGATCTTTGATATCGCGGGCAATTGCCAATTGCTGCTGGTGAAAGGCGATCGCGTTATCGTATTGCTTGTATATGGAATAGATCACAGCGAGATTGCCGAGCGCTCTTGCCTCGCTATTTCGATCGTTAAGTGCGTGGAAGACATCGATAACCCTCTGATAGGTAACGATCGCTTTTTCGTATTGATGTTGTTTGCTATAGACAATCCCTAAATTGTTGAGCGCTCTTCCTTCACTGCCACGATCGTTGAATTCCTTGGCGATCGCTAGATCTTGCTGCAGATAGGCGATCGCTTTGTCATATTGCCCTAGTTCGCGGTAGACAATCCCCAACCCTCCAAGCGCCCTACCTTCACCTGCGCGATCTTTAATTTCGCGAGTAATTGCCAACTGTTGCTGGTGGAAAGCAAGCGCTTGCTCGTATCGTCCTAATTCGCGGTAGGCTATGCCAAGATTCCCACTCGCATTACCTTCGTTTGTACGGTCGTTGAGTTCGCGGAAAATTTCCAGAGCCTTGGGATAGAAGGCAATCGCACGATCGAATTGTCCTAGCTGCATATAGTTAAGCCCTATACCGTCAAGCGCGTTGCCTTCAGCTCTGCGATCGTGAAGCTCGCGGGCGATCGCCAAACGCATGTGAAGGAACTTCACGGATTCTTCATATCGTCCTAGGCTGTAGTAAGCAATACCAAGATTGTTCAAGACTTTTCCTTCACCTGTGCGGTCTTTAAGGTCTCGATAGATTTGCAGCGCCTGTTGCCACGATCGAAATGCTGACTCAAACTGACTGCTGCGATATTGCTGTAACCCCTGATTGATCAATCTACCCGCTTCTGCCTGTCGGTCTGTTTGCGCCTGTGCTTCTAGATTGAGTAGGGGGTATATCCCTTGTATGGGCAAGAAAAACAACAAACTTGTAAGACCTAACCCAGCAAAACTTTTACGCATAGTTTTAACCTTTCTTTTAACTGCAAATCAACGGGGAATTCCAATGCATGATTCAAAACTTTACTTGAAAAGGCGATCGCTTGACTACCAAGCCTCTGACCTTAGGATTGTGTTGGGATTTTGTTAGTATCTTGGCTGATTTTCAAAATCATTCGGTGATTTTCAAATAAGGAATCTAGGGATAGGATAAAGTTAACAACATTTCTAGCTGAGGCGAATCGAGCATGTTTTTAGGCAAAGTGGGAACTTTCTTTGTTGTGGTAGGGGCGATCGTACTCGCTGGTGTTAGTGATGGTAATGCCTCAGTCGAAACCAATCGAGGGAATGCGAAGGATGCTTCAGATATCTACCAAGAAGTTACTTTAAATGAAAGCGATCGCCCTCGTTTAAAGCAGAGTGATGCCGAGACCTCCTACGAACGCGGGAATTCGCTCTATGCTTCGGGAGACTATCAGGGGGCAATTACTGCTTACAACCAAGCAATCCGTATCAAGCCTGACTATGCCTCTGCCTATAACAATCGGGGAAATGCGAAGGATGCTTTAGAGGACTACCAGGGTGCGATCGCCGACTATTCTGAAGCGATTCGTCTAGAGCCTGACTATGCCATACCCTATTACAATCGTGGCATCACCAAGAAAACCTTGGAAGACTTAGAAGGTGCGATCGCCGACTATTCTCAGGCAATTCGTATCAAGCCTGATTATCCTGAAGCCTATGGCAATCGGGGATTGACCAAGATTCGTTTGGGAGACAAAAAGGGAGCCCTTGCAGACTTAACCGATGCCGCCCAGATCTTTAAGCAACAAAGACGCATGGATGATTACCGTAAGGCAATGGAACTAATCAGAAGGTATAAATTGTAGAGATTCCTATCTGTTTTGGCTCCCATAGGTAAGGCGATCGCCACAAATATGAAAGCATCTGTCAGATGGCAGATGCTTTCGTCGATTTGTAGAATTAGGAATAATCAGTTTCAATCAGTTTTCCATCCCTTGAGTTCCTTCTGTCGGCTTTTTGCCAATACCAAGCTCTCTCTTAGAATTCTTGAGTTCGTGCCAGAGCTTTTTAATTTGGCTATAGGCTTCTTCAGGCATGAGTTTACCACCTGTGGTCAGTGCGGTAACAATACTGACGCGATGCGCAAACTCTTGCAAGTTTGCATCAAACATCAGATTTTGAGGGGTAAATTCTCCATAAAAGCGAGAGCGTGGGTTCATAAAGTCAGACTTATTCATCATGGGATCCTCCTACTTTCCTATTGATAAACTATCGTCTAGATTCTTTTAAATTTGCTCCATATTTTGGACAGAATCCATGAACAAAAATTTCAATCTTTAACGCCTATGATAATAATATTTTACCCTGAGTATTTTATCCTGTAGTTAATTACAGGTTGCCTATGCTGCCTGCGCCGCTGTGGGGAAAGCGAGAATCATGCCTTGTTTTGCCTCAAGGTCAATCGACTTCCATGTGCAAATCAGCTTACCATCTACATCGATCCATTGGGCAATTAGTTTTTGTTGGGGGGCGTTTTGTCGTTTCATATCCTTGATTCCTTAAACTTGATTCTTTAAACTTGATATGAATATCATGCAATGCCCGCCTAGTTAAGCCTGCGATCGCGATCTGTTGTTTTTGTGTTTTTAGTATCCCTCAGGTGCGATCGCGATCACTACGAACCGATGATTCCAATCACTTGATGAAATGCGTCTTTCCAATACATTAAGATGAAGGACGTAACAAGTAGAGATAAAAAGCGATGAACGTTTACAAGATTTTTGGGGGCAAATTCGCTAAAGATTATATTGTTCAAGGCTATGCGAAATACGAACTAGGGGATTATCAGGGAGCCATTGCAGATTTTACTGAAGTAGTTCGGCTTGCTCCGAATGATTCTAATGCTTACTATTGTCGTGGTAACTCAAAGGTCAAACTGGGGGACTATCAGGGAGCCATTGCAGATTTTACTGAAGTCATTCGTCTCGATCCTAACGATGCCAATGCTTACTTTAGTCGTGGCTATGCGAAGTACGAGCTAGGAGATAAGAAAGTTGCGATCGCTGATTACAATGAAGCTGCACAACTCTTTAAACAACAGAGCCTCACGGATAACTATCCCAAGACAGCCGATCTGGTCGAAAGCCTATACCAATTTAAGCGTGTCTCCTGAGCGTCTTACCTGATCCTACCCAGTCGGTTACAACTAGAATTATCCACTTTTCCATCAGACATCGTTGTTAGACATAAGGTCGCTCCACTAAGGTCAGCATTATGGAGCTTAGCTCCGTTTAAATTGGCAAAACTGAGATTTGCTCCTGTCAGGTCAGCACCTTCGAGATTAGCGTCAGTCATAATCGCTCCTTCTAAGTTGGTTCTATTGAGGTGAGCATCAAAGAAGTTGGCTTTATGAAAGTCGGCGTCAAAAAGATTGGCTCGATTGAGGCTGGCAAAGCTAAGGTTCGCTCCATTGAGATCGGCCTCACAGAGAATCGCTTCTTCGAGATTTGCAAAATTGAGGTTCGCCTTATTGAGGTTTGCACCACTGAGATTGGCTCCCACTAGATAGGCGCGATTGAGGTTAGCACCACTGAGATTGACTCCTGCGAGATTGGCACCATTGAGGTTAGCATCGTTAAGTTTGACTCCACTGAGATTCACGCATCCAAAGATGGCATCATTGAGTTTGGCATGACTAAAAATAGTATCGTCGAGTTTGGCTTTACTAAAGTCGGCATTACTGAGGCGAGCATGGCTAAAGTCGGCAAAGCTGAGGTCGGCTCTGTTGAGTTTTGCTTTACTAAGATCGGCTCGATTAAATTTTGCCTCAAAGAGCTTAGCTTTGATTAGGTCTGTTTCGATCAAACTCGCTCCAATAAAAATACTGGTTGTAAGACTAGCGCCGAGCAAAATGGCACCATTGAGATTAGCTGCTGTAAGGTTAGCTGCTGTAAGGTTCGCTTGCCAAAGATTAGCTCCTTCAAGGTTGGCTCCTTCAAGATTGATTTCTTGTAAGTTTGCTTTACTAAGGTCTGCACGGCAAAGGTTCGCTTTTTTTAGATCGGCCCCTTGTAACTCATCACTTTTTGTAATTACGATGAATCTCTCTCCATCTTTCCCATCTGTCTCTAACCATCGCTCATGCTTTTCCAGTTTATCTTGGATGCTCATCAGTTAAGTACCACACCTCATGCTAGATCGATCCTTATATTCCCCTTGTTTTATATTCCCTTGTGAATAAATCATAGGCTAGATCATAGGCGATGAACTGAAGCAAGGCAAGTCGATTCAAGAGCTTAGAAAGGCGATCGCAAGATCTCAATTTTTGAAAAATGACTATCAAAAATCATCTTTCAGGATGGTTTTACATGATTATGTCTTGTTTTCACTCTGAGAAATTGAAACCGAAATTCCATAGAAGTTTATTTGTAGATGTGAAGTTGCGATCGCATCCAGATGATATGGGTAGTTACATGGTTTGTGGTAGCAGGTTGCTTGTTGTCACTATAGCAGCAGGAAATCGAGGAGTTCCAAGTCTACAGGCATTCCATCGACCTTGCACTGGGACTGTTAGTAAATGACATAGCCCACCATTTCTTCCCTGTATCTCGTACCCTTTGCAAAAACGGCAATTCATCACTCCCCCCTTGATCTCAGCTTATGTCTACTCTAGTATAGATCGAAATAATTGCGAATTTATATATTAATTTGGCAACAATAGACCTTGTATTTTTTAGACTGGAACCTTTGAGGCAACTGGATTCCTTCTATCGTTAGAAACCTTCCCTTAAATCTGTGGTCGCAATCCGTTAATTTACTATTTAGAGACGAGAACTACCTACAACCTGAATTATCAATGCTTCCATCAGGCATCGTCGTATTGCATAGGATAGCTCCCTTGAGGCTTGTATTTACGAGCTTAGCACCTCTGAGATTTGCTTCCACAAGGTTGGTGTCGTTGAGATTTGCTCCCGTGAGATCGGCTCCTGTCAAGTTAGCCTTCGTGAGGTAGGCTCCCGTGAGATCGGCTCCTGTCAAGTTAGCATTATTGAGCTTTGCTCCTAAAAAGTTGGTATCGATTAGGTTTGCGCTACAGAGGTTGGCTCCACCCAAATTTGTACCGACAAGATTCGCTTCGCTGAGGTTGGCTCCTTCGAGGTTGGCTTCAAACAGGTCTGCGCCTTCTAAATTAGATTCAGCCAGTATGGCTCGCACCAATTTTGTTCCACTGAGGTTTGCTCCTACAAGGTTTACTCCCATCAGTCGAGCATCGCTGAGATTTGCTTCCTTAAAATAGGCTCCGCTGAGATGGGCTTTGCTGAGGTTGGCTCCAATCAGCTTGGTTTCATTGAGGTTGGCTTTAACGAGGTAAGCACCACTCAAGTTCGCGCCATTGAGAATCGCTCTACTAAGATGGGGCTCATCGAACCTTTTTCCATCTTTGCCGTCGGTTTCCAACCATTGCTTGTGCAATTCCAACTGTGCTTGGATGTCCATAAATACCTCACTCGCGCATTAAGTCTATACTTTTCATCCCCTTTGCAAATAGGATTTCTCGATTTTCTATGAAGATCGCTTGCTAACCCTATGGCTCAGCATGGAGTGACATAAAATTGCTATGGATGCGATCGGTTGCGAAATCACGAGTTTACCTTCAAGATAAGTGGAGAGGCGGGGTACCTAATCATGGATTTTACCGTATAGCCGTCGAGCATCTTGCTCTCTGCGTCAAGGCGATCGCCCGCAATAACTTAAATTAACTATTCACTGAATACCTGTTGGCTAATAACTATGTCTGAAAACCTACCTATTCCCGTCATTGTTGCTGGTGCGAATGGCAAAATGGGACGAGAAACGATCAAAGCGATCGCCAATGCCCCAGATATGACCTTGATCGGTGCGATCGATCGCACCCACATTGGTGAAGATATCGGTGAAGTGGTGGGGATCGGTGCTTTAGAAATTCCTGTGACCAATGACTTAGAGGTAATGCTGGCACAGGGAGCGCAAGAGAAGCAACTGAGCGTGGTCGTGGACTTTACCCATCCTGATGGGATTTACGATCGCGTGCGATCGGCGATCGCCTACGGGGTGCGTCCTGTAATTGGGACGACAGGCTTAACCGAGGCACAAATTCACGACCTCACGGTTTTTGCTGATAAAGCCAGTATGGGCTGTTTGATCGTACCCAACTTTTCGATTGGCATGATTTTGTTGCAACAAGCGGCGATCGCGGCGAGTCAATATTTCCAGCATGTGGAAATTCTCGAACTGCACCACAATCAAAAAGCAGATGCCCCTAGCGGTACGGCGGTTAAAACTGCCCAAATGTTATCGGAACTGGGTAAAACCTTTAATCCCCCTAGCGTTGTCGAAAAAGAGAATTTTGCTGGGGCAAGAGGCGCTGTGGTGGGCGAGAATATTCGCCTGCATAGTGTGAGATTACCGGGGTTGTTGGCACATCAAGAAGTGATCTTTGGCGCACCCGGAGAAATTTATAGCTTGCGTCATGACACCAGCGATCGCGCCTGCTATATGCCCGGGGTGCTCTTGGCAATAAGGCGGGTGCTGCAACTAAAGTCGCTGATTTATGGTCTGGAGAAAGTGTTGTAGGTTCGGTTCGGCTTTGCTCCCCAAACAAGTATGGAATGGTGAGCGGAGCCGCACTATGAAAATTGCCCCACACTTGACGCTTCCAGTCAGTAGGATAATACTGAGGGTTATGATGAGATCTATGTAATCTAGCATTTTAGGTATGACTGACCAAGCTACCCATAAAATCTATGGAATCGGAGCGCACAGACTTGCAAGTTTGCTGCGATCGCTGCCTTACTTAGTATTTGGTTTTGCTACGTTTACGATGATTTCTCGCATCGAGTTAAACCCAATTCTCAGTGCTTACTTAATCTTGCTGGAGGTACAAACTGGCATTGCCTTGATTTTCTTTCTTCAAAAGAAGCTGTCAAAGCGTGCCAACTAGTAAAATTCCTAGAAGCTCACAATTAAACCCATATTTTTAGGATCGCTACACTTTATGAAATCGAAAACCGCCGCCATTCTGCTTTGCTGGTTTTTGGGTGGAATAGGCGTACATAAATTTTACTTAGGGCAAACAGGTGCAGGTGTACTCTATCTTCTCTTTTGCTGGACATTTATTCCAGCCATCATTGCTTTTTTTGAATTCTTTATGCTGATCTTTATGTCAGATGCTGAATTTAACCAAAGATTCAATGGAGCTCCAGCAACCAATGCCATGAATTCGTTGTACTCGGGCGGCGCGGTTTCGGCGGCTGATGCGACCAAGGCACTATCCGATCTCAAAGGGCTGTATGATTCTGGGGTGATTACGGCTGAGGAGTATGAAGAGAAGCGTCAGAAGTTACTTAAGCATCTATAAGTCTTCGCAGTTCTTTTTTAAACATTGGTTTGGTACTCATGTCAAAGTCTCCTTGGTTTCAGCAAACACCTAACTGGGTTTGGTATTCGTTCATCCCTTACTTTGGTGGGTTATCGCTTGCCTATGCAGGTTCTAAAGCCAATACGCCCGCTTGGATCGGGGCGGGTGTAGGTTTAACCATCATTTCATTCAGTATTGTGTCATTGCCCATTGACCTTTTTACTCCCATCTTTTTCGCGATCTGGGGCTGTCAAGTGGGGCTGGCTTTTTACTTAAAGCGATCGTTTCTGATCAAAACCTATCCTCAAGACTTGGCACTTCCAGAAGATCCGAGTTTGGCGAAAAGCCTTGCGGGTAGTCGTTCTAAAATCGACATCAATGCTTGCTCTAAAAATGACTTGGTGAATGGATTGGGCTTACCGATTGTCTATGCCAACGATATCGAGTCTTTACAGAATGAGGGCTATATTTTTACTAGTGTAGAAGAACTCACAGAGGTGGTGGGAATTCCACCTACGACGGTTCAACGCATTGAGCCATTAATTACGTTTAGCTATAACTATAGGAACGAAGCAGCATTCTCATGGAAGCGCCTTAACGTGCTCTCTGCTAACGAATTGGTGGAAGTGGGTCTGACACCAGAAGTGGCAGCAGCGATCGCTGCTGAAAGACAGCGACGGGGAGAATTCCGATCGCTCATGGATGTCAAAAAACGAACGGGTTTACCCTTGAGTTCCTATCGTCAACTTATGTAGATTTTATTTGAATAGATTTTGTTTGAATTTCCCGATCGCCTGCTAGAACCTTTATTCAATTCCTATCACCCTCTATGAACGATCGCCCCATTCTGTCTGTGAATCAGTTACAAGTGGACTTTAAGAGCGATCAAGGTATCGTTCCTGCGGTCAGGAATGTCAGTTTTGAGCTGATGCAAGGACAGACCCTAGGGATTGTCGGTGAGTCAGGTTCGGGGAAATCTGTGACAGCCCTAGCGATTATGGGGTTGCTAGCCCAAACAGGGAAGATTACCCAAGGTGAGATTCTATTTGATACGGGTACGGAACAGGTCAACCTCGCCAATATGCCCTCGGAAAGAATGCGGCAGTACAGAGGCGATCGCATTTCCATGATTTTTCAGGAGCCCATGACTTCTTTAAATCCTCTGTTTACCTGTGGCTATCAGATTATCGAGGTGCTGCAATTACATCAGCATCTTAGCAAGCAAGCCGCTACAGCCAGAGCGATTCAGCTATTTACCGAAGTCAAACTTCCCAATCCCGAACAGATTATCAAACGCTATCCCCACGAGCTATCGGGCGGACAGTTGCAAAGGGTGATGATTGCGATCGCGATTTGCTGCAATCCGATGATTTTGATTGCCGATGAGCCGACTACTGCCTTGGATGTTACGGTTCAAGCCACTATTTTAGACTTGTTGCGCCAACTTCAACAAGAACGACAGATGTCCATCGTGTTTATCAGTCACGATCTGGGCGTAATCGCACAAATTGCCGATCGCGTCGCCGTCATGTATAAAGGTCAGGTCGTGGAGTTTGGACAAACCCAAGCCATTTTTAGGGAACCTCAACATTCTTACACCAAGGGATTGGTTGCCTGCCGACCCCAACCAGCTCTGCAACTCAAGTATCTGCCCACGGTCAGCGACTATATGGAAGAGGTGAACGGCGAAATTATTGCCCTAGAGCCAAATTCCCCTCGCCTTAAGGAAGTGGTGACCCTCGCCGATAGTGAGAATCGTTTGAAAACCTTGGAAGCTCAACCCGCTTTACTCAAGGTCAGAGATCTGCGCGTTGACTTTCCCATTCGCGGCGTTTGGGGTGAAACGCGGCGTTATTTTGTCGCTGTCAACAACATTAGCTTTGATGTTTACCCCGGCGAAACCCTAGGGCTCGTGGGTGAATCGGGTTGCGGTAAAACCACCACAGGTCGGGCAATTTTGCGCCTGATCAAGCCCACGGGTGGCGATGTCTGGTTTGAAGGCAAAAATGTCACCACGATGGGAGCAGAGGAACTGCAAAGACTGCGTTGCGAGATGCAGATTGTATTTCAAGATCCCTATGGTTCGCTTAACCCGCGCATGAGCGTAGGCGATGCGATCGCGGAACCTCTAGAAATTCACGCCCATCAAGAACAGTTTAAAAACTTTCAGTCAGCGCTCAACCGTAAAAACCGCGTTGCCTATCTTTTGGAACGGGTTGGTCTCGATCGCAGTGCCATGCGCCGTTATCCCCACGAATTTTCGGGCGGGCAACGGCAGCGGATCTGTATCGCCAGAGCCTTGGCACTCAATCCTAAGCTGATTATTGCCGATGAGTCGGTATCGGCGCTCGATGTATCGGTACAGGCACAGGTGTTAAATCTCTTAAAAGAGTTACAGGCAGAATTTGGATTGACCTATATCTTTATTTCCCATGACTTAAGTGTGGTCAAGTTTATGAGCGATCGCATTGTCGTGATGAACAAGGGCAAAATCGAAGAAATGGGTGCTGCCGATGCGATCTACAACTATCCCCAACAGCCCTATACCCAAACCCTAATTGATGCCATTCCCACGCTCGATCTCGCCACGACGGAATAAACCTCTAGGGAATAAAGAAGGGTAAAGCATTCAAGTATCAATTATTATGCACTCAATGGAGTCTGAATCGTTTTCATGAAATATAACCAACTCGGCGAAAGTGACTTGAAGGTGTCAGAGATTTGTCTTGGCACGATGACCTACGGACAGCAAAACACCATCAATGATGCCCATCAGCAACTAGACTACGCGATCGCGCAGGGAATTAACTTCATCGACACCGCTGAGATGTATCCCGTGCCCCCTCGCCAAGAAACGCAGGGCTCAACCGAGTCCTATATTGGGGAATGGTTGGCGCATCAACAACGCGATCGCCTCATTCTTGCCACCAAAATGATTGGGGCAGGACGTGCTTACAAATGGGTGCGAGATGATTCTCAAGCTGCTCTCAGTCGCAAAAATATCCTGCAAGCCGTGGATGATAGTCTCAAACGCCTACAAACAGACTATATCGACCTATATCAAATTCACTGGCCCGATCGCTATGTGCCTATGTTCGGGCAAACCATATTCGATCCGACTCAGGAACGGGAATCGGTTCCCATTGCAGAACAACTATCCACATTTGCCGAAGTGATTCAAGCAGGGAAGATTCGCTATCTGGGTGTGAGTAATGAAACCCCTTGGGGCGTATGCCAATTTAGCCAAGCGGCAGCTCAGTTGAAATTGCCCAAGATCGCCTCGATTCAGAATGCTTACAACCTGCTCAATCGCGTCTTTGACTCAGCTCTGGCGGAAGTTTGCTATCGCGAGAAAGTGGGCTTATTAGCCTACAGTCCTCTAGGATTTGGAACGCTCTCTGGGAAGTATTTGCAAGCTCCTCCCGCAGGCGCAAGGCTAACGGAATTCCCAAACTTTGGACAGCGCTATAACAAGATCAATGTTAAAGAAGCCGTGGGTGAATATGCCGCGATCGCAAAGCAATACAATCTCTCACCATCCACACTGGCTTTAGCCTTTGTCCGCAGCCGTTGGTTTGTCACCAGTTCCATTATCGGTGCTACAACCCTCGAACAATTGCAGGAGAATATAGATAGCGTAAATACCACCCTCAGTCCAGAGATTTTAGCAAAAATTGATGAGATTCATCGTCGCTATCCCAGCCCTGCACCTTAATAGTCCTTACTATCAGTCAGCAATCTCAAACCGAAGTTACATATATCGCAGGTTGCAAGAATAGTTTTAGTTTTATAGGATGAGACTATCTCAAATCGCGAACGATATGCTGCGAAAAACCCTTCAAGATCGCTATCTCAAATGGTTACTATTAGGCATCGTCCAGTGCTTTATGCTGCTGAATTTTATCTCTCCAGCATGGGCTGTGACGATACAGGCAGTTCCCAATCCCCGTCACATTTATGGTGGATGGGTGTCTGACATGGCAAATCTTTTGCCCCCAGAAATTGAAGTGCTATTGAACGAGCAAATCTCTGCACTGGAAGCCAAGAATGGCATTGAAATTGCGATTGTGACCGTGCCAGATACGGCTCCTTCAGAAACGGCAAAACAATTCGCGACGCAGCTATTTAAATTTTGGGGAATTGGCAAGAAACACTTAAACAATGGTGTGCTGTTTCTAATTTCCGAGCGCGATCGCCGTATCGAAATTGAAACAGGCTATGGCATTGAACCAATCCTACCCGATCTGGAGGTTGGTAAGATCGTTCAAACTAAGATCATTCCATTCTTCAAGCGGAATGATTTTGCGGGGGGAACCGTCGCTGGTACGCAGGCGATCGTTACGACACTCAGTATGCCACCTAAGGGAGAGAATCCTGATGTACGAGCGCAACCTAGCACATCAGGCTCTAGCGACCTTCAATGGGTTTGGATACCTATTTATCTGATTGCAGTGGGAACTTATGCTGTTTGGGCGGCGATCGGCAAAAGAGTCAAAACCCTATTTCCCACAGCGATCGCGCCAGCAGGTGTTTCTAGAATAGACGTTCAAAATGATGAAGCGATCGCCTGTGCTGTTTGCAAACAACCGATGCAAAAACTCGATCGCGACTTGGTATTGTCTAGCTTGCAAGCACCGCAAAAAATTGCTCAAGAGTTAGGCAGCATTCGTGTTGATGGCTGGCAATGTCCAACCTGCCGCCCTCAACTCACTGGATTGGGATTTCATTTGAGAACGCATGTCGTCAATGATTACAGCTTTCATCTATGCCCCACCTGTAGGGAATTGACCGTGAGTAAGACCTTTCAGGAATTAGCGCCAGCCACAAAATCAGAAACGGGGAAAAGGCTCGCGATCGCTAAATGCGCCTGTTGCGAATATTCTGAGGAGTTAGAGGAAATCGTACCCATGCTAAGCGATTCTTCGACATTCGATCCGATCTGCTCGGATAGTGGAGATGGCGGTGGTGGTGGAAGTGGTGGCGGGGATTTTGGGGGTGGTGATAGTGGCGGCGGTGGTGATGGCGGCAGTTGGTGAATGTATTTTCCAAACTAGGCGACGATATTCCCATAGGCTTCAAAGCCAAGTGTTTCTGAATGCCTTAAACCAGTACCAATTTTCTTTGATAGGAAAATTTTGGTACTTGTCCTCTCCAAAAGGATTAGTTTCCCGACTGGGCCGGTACGCAAAGCCATAGGATGGCTCAGAAAATAGATGAGTTTTCCCTTGGTAAACGCGAAAGTATACGCCACCATGGGAACCTGTTGCATACTCATCAACTTGGTATAAGCCTAACTGTTGATTTAATCCTTTAATAGGAGTAGGAGCCGAGCCAGTTGGCGGACGGGCGATCAGCGCTTCAAACGCAGGTTGAGACACCATAAATACCAAGCGTAAAGGTAGATCAAATTGCAAAAGCAGGGTCGTACCTAGGACGATCGCCCCGATCGCAGCCACAAGTCGCCAAGAAACCTTTGGCTTTCGTAATTTTCCTTTTCTTGCCAAAATGGTCAACCAAATCGGGATCGCCACCATCGCAATCGGTGTGACAACTATCGCCAGCAGCACGAGCAGAAATAGAACATCTTCTAGAACGCCAGGGTAAACTCCGAGCATAAGAGCCACTACACAGGCGATCGTCGTGCCAAAGAACCAACAATTACTAAAGGTTTTCATCAATAAATGACGAGAGATAGAGCAACTACAAGAGAATGTTGTTCGTGTAAATATGACGCTCACTTACACCCTCATAGGCTAGGTCGCTCAAGTGCGATCGCAAATACTGATAATTTAGTGTAATTTTTTGCTTACAGAGCGGGCGGCTTTTTGAGCAGCAGATTTCAGGCGATCGCCAAGATCGACAATGGTCTCCCCTACCTGCTCTAATGTCTTATCCACAGTTTTATCCGTGCGTTTATCAGGGCGGCGATCGCTATGGCGTTTTTTCTGCTTTGATTCAGCTTGGGTCTTTTTAACAACCTGCTCAAACTTTTGTTGGGCAGAAGACTTGACTTGATCGAGCGTCTCGGCAATTTTGTCACCCGCAAGGTCAAGGGTTTCATTGACGGCATCGATCGCCCAAGCGTCAATCTCATCGAGCTTTTCTTTAGCCTGAGATTGTTGCTGTTGCAACTCGTACTGGACTTGCTTTACGGTCTTTTCGTAGCGACGTTTTACGCCATGTTGCGCTGCATTTAGGTGCTCTTGCAACTGTTTCTTAATCGGCTTTTCCTTGCGATTGCCTGCCATAGCTTAATTGGTTCACGGCTAAGTAGACGACTTACTATTACTATAGCGGTTCTAATTTAGGAGATGACATGTGACATTGACAGCTAAACAAAACTTACCAGAAAAAATCTCAGTGAACTGGTTGGCAGCCCTAGCAATCTTTGGGTTGCTGATGATTTTGTTCCTTGTGTTTCCGTCCCCTGCGATCGCTGCCCCCTCCCCAACAGTGCCACAGATCTATGAATATCGTCAGCAGCACGATCGCGATGGCATTGGCAAGTTTTATCAGGGACGCGAAATTGCTCAGGTGATGGGACATAGGGGAGCTGGCTGGCTAGAGCGATCGCAGCGAGAAAACGAAGAACATTCACAACAGGTTGTTTCTGCTCTCAATCTCAAGCCCACCGATGTCGTTGCCGATTTGGGTGCGGGTACTGGCTATTTTAGTTTTCGGATTGCGCCTCTCGTACCCAAAGGGAAAGTTTTAGCCGTGGATGTTCAACCTGAAATGCTAGAAATTTTAGGCTACCTCAAAGCAGAAAAGGGCATTCAGAATGTAGAGCCGGTTTTAGGTACAGACAAAGATCCGAATTTGCTACCTAAAAGCGTTGACTTAGTGCTTATGGTCGATGCCTATCACGAATTTGCCTACCCCAAGGAGATGATGGAAGGTATTGTCAAAGCACTTAGACCCAAAGGCAGAGTCGTTTTTGTAGAATATCGTGGCGAGAATCCTTTTATTCCGATCAAGGGATTACACAAGATGACCCAAAAACAGGTAAAGCAGGAAATGCGATCGATGGGCTTAACTTGGCGCGAAACCAAGAATTTCCTACCTTCGCAGCATCTGATTGTCTTTGAGAAGCGTGATGCTTAAGCGATCTCCATCTCATGCATGAGGTAGAGATTTCAATAGACTATCACAGGCATCAAAGAGTAAATCGATTACGTAATCAAAGCCTGAAACTCCACCATAGTATGGATCGGGAACTTCGCGATCGCTGTGGGTTTGGCAATAGTCACACATCATTTTGACCTTGTGGGCATATTTCCCACTGGGGTCGAGGGACAAAATATCGCGATAGTTATGCTTGTCCATTGCCAAAATCAGGTCGAAGTTTACCAAGTCACTCGGTTCAAACTGACGTGCCGAGCCGACCAAGGCTAGCCCTCGTTTTTGTGCCGCCGCATTCATACGGCGATCGGGCATCGCGCCGACGTGATAGCCTGCCGTACCCGCTGAGTCGCAGATAACCCGATCGCTGATCCCTGCTTTCTCAACCAGATGATTCATGATGTTTTCCGCTGAGGGCGATCGGCAAATATTTCCCAAGCAGACAAACAGAAGTTTTTGTGTCATTGCTTCTTCTCTGAATTAATGCCAAATTCACTTATATTGAAATCCTAAATTGCCTAGGAACCTTGGGGTAAGCGGAGCCGAACTCCACGGAACTTGAGTTCCTCAACCGATCTCATCAGATTTAGAACCTGTATAAATTAGACCCTTGCGGAAATTGATACTGAGTGGCTCGCCATCTCGGATATTGCTGGTGGCATTCTTGACACCGATGATCACGGGAATCCCTAGCTTTCTGCCAATGACGACGGCATGAGACTCAAGACTAGATTCTTCAGTTATTACTGCTGCTGCCTTGCGAATAATATCGACGAAATCAGCATCGGTGCGATCGACCACCAAAATCTCACCTTCGTTAAAGTCCTTGACATCCAAGTAATGGAAAGCCACTCTTGCTCGACCATTGACGATGCCTTGACCAATACTCAGTCCTTTCCCCACCACCGACGAGACAAACTCTACCTTAATCAAATCCGTCGAGCCTGCCACGCCTTGCAGCGTGCCTGCGGTCATCACGACGAGATCGCCTGCTTCTACGAGTCTCCGTTCTTGGGCGAGATTTAAGGCGGCTTCAAAATTTTGACGTGCTGAGGGCAGAGACAACACCATTAGCGGCTGTACGCCCCAAACCAGTTGTAACTGACGGGCGACATCGACTTGAGGTGTCACCGCCAAAATAGGGATGGGCGGACGGAACTTACTGACATTGCGGGCGGTCGAACCAGTTTTAGTAAGCGTTAAGATCGCGGCGGCATCTAATTGTGTAGCAATGCGACCTACGGCTTGGCTAATGGCGTTTGGCACAGAGCGTCCCGAACTTTCTACGGGATGGAGATTGTGTTCTTTTTCAATGCGCAGCGCAATTCTAGCCATGGTCTCTACGGCTTGGACGGGATACTTTCCAACCGCAGTCTCATTGGAGAGCATGACCGCATCTGTGCCGTCGATAATTGCATTGGCAACGTCTGAAATCTCAGCGCGGGTGGGGCGAGGATTGCTCACCATACTGTCGAGCATTTGGGTTGCCGTGATTACAGGGATCCCCAATCGGTTGGCAGTACGAATTAATTGTTTTTGCAGTAGGGGCACGTCTTCGGCAGGGACTTCTACACCCAGATCGCCTCTGGCGACCATTACGCCATCACACACAGAGAGGATTTCCTCCATGCGCGCGATCGCTTCGTGTTTTTCAATTTTGGCGATCACGCCGACATGCCGACCCGTTGCGGCGATAATTTCCTTGATCTCTAAAATATCTTCGGGGTTGCAGACAAAACTCAGGGCTACCCAGTCAACGCCTTCGCCTAACCCAAACTGGAGATCTTCGCGATCCTTTTCAGTCATGGCTTTGACCGAAAGGTGTACGTTGGGGAAATTAACCCCCTTGCTATTGGACAGCACACCGCCAACCACAACGCGGCAATTTAGGTCTTCGTTCTCTAAATCTACGCTTTCGACAATCATTTCAACCTTGCCGTCATCCAGCATGATCGTGGCGTTGGGTGGTATTTCCCGCGCTAAATTTTCATAGGTGATCGAGCTGCTTGCCTGCGTACCAGGGACTTTACGGCTGGTGAGTGTAAAGAGATCGCCTTTGTTGAGGTAGATCGAGCCATCGGTAAATTTACCTAGGCGAATCTTTGGACCTTGCAAATCTTGGAGAATCCCCACGGGCTGGTTAAGCTCGCTGGAAACCTGTCGAATCATGCAAACACTACGGTGATGATCGGCGTGAGTCCCATGCGAAAAGTTGAGTCTAAATGTGCTAGCACCTGCTTCGATCAATTCTCGAATTACTTCTGGACTGCTTGTAGCAGGGCCAAGGGTGGCGACGATTTTTGTGCGGCGAAATACTTCTCTGACTGTCATTTGGGTTAAAAGGTTTAAGGAAAAGCAAATGTAGGCTATTTGTTGCTTTTGCCTTCACTAACATACCAAAATCTATGGCGATCGGTTGTCAGTTATTCAGAAAAAGCTGTCAGTTGTTAGTTGTTAGTTGCTTAGTTGTCAGTGGCAATCCCCTAAATACCGATAACAGATAACCCATGAACCAATAACTGATAACCAATTAACAATTATCTTTTTTAAATCAGTTCTAAACTGCCCGTGTCACAAGGCTTTCCCGAAAAGCTAAAGGCTAAAGGCTAATCGCTAATAGCTTTTAACCCCAATTCACGGATACAATTCTTAATTAGCAACAACCTAAGTAATTAAAGTATGGATTTAGCAAGTCTCAATGCCCTGCTTAACACTGGTGTGATTCTGCCCGAACTCATTGTCATTGTGACGCTTGTGGCAGTTTTGGTGGTCGATCTTGTCTCGTCTGGCCGCCAATCATCCAAGTCTTTGTCTTATATTGCGATCGCAGGTCTAGTGGGATCTGTGGCAGCACTTGTGTGGCAATGGACAAATATCACCAACCCAATTTCCTTTATTGGGAGCTTCAACGGAGACAAACTCAGTATTATCTTTCGCGCCATCATTGCAGCCTCGGCTTTGCTGACCGTCATGATCTCAGAGCGATATCTGCAACAGTCTGGTGTCGTAGTAGGTGAGTATCTTGTGATCCTGCTTACGGCTACGGTTGGGGGGATGTTCCTCGCTGGCTCTGACGAGATGGTGATGATCTTTGTAGCATTAGAAACCCTGAGTATTGCCTCCTATCTTTTGTCGGGCTATACCAAGCGCGATCCCCGCTCTAACGAAGCTGCCCTGAAGTATTTGCTCGTGGGTGCGTCGAGTTCGGCAATTTTTCTCTATGGCATGTCTTTGTTATACGGACTGTCTGGCGGTGAGACGACCTTGGAAGCGATCGCGGCAAAGATTGCCGAAAGTGGTTTGAGCCTGATCATTGCCATGGTATTTGTGATTGCAGGGATCTCATTCAAACTATCCGCAGTGCCCTTTCACCAATGGACACCCGATGTGTATGAGGGGTCGCCCACACCTGTGGTTGCCTTTTTATCGATTGGCTCTAAGGTAGCAGGGTTTGCCCTTGCCCTAAGGTTTATGCTGACCGCCTTCCCGCTGGTTACGGCTCAGTGGCACTACGTGTTTGTGGTGCTGACGATCTTAAGTATGGTGCTGGGCAATGTGGTGGCGATCGCGCAAACCAGTATGAAACGAATGCTGGCTTACTCTTCGATTGGGCAAGCTGGATTTGTGATGTTGGGGATGGTAGTTGGCACAGAAGCTGGCTATTCCAGCATGGTTTTTTACCTGTTGCTTTACCTGTTTATGAACATGGGTGCTTTTGCCTGTGTGATTCTGTTTGCGTTACGCACGGGCACAGACCAAATTACGGAATACAGCGGTTTGTACCAAAAAGATCCCCTGCTGACGCTTTGCCTGAGCGTATGCCTCTTATCCTTAGGGGGGATTCCACCCTTGGCAGGTTTCTTTGGCAAAATCTATATTTTTTGGGCAGGCTGGCAAGCTCAAGCCTATGGTCTAGTCATTCTGGCTTTAACCATGAGTGTGGTCTCGATCTACTACTACATTCGTGTGGTCAAGATGATGGTGGTTAAAGAGCCACAAGAAATGTCTGCTTCTGTCAAAAACTATCCCAACATTACCTCTGGAAGCACGGCTTGGTCGGCAATTGGGATGCGTCCTTTGCAGGTCGTCCTCATTCTGACTTTGGTCTTTACCAGTTTGGCGGGAATTGCCTCCAATCCCTTATTCACCTTGGCAAACCAATCGGTTGAAGGCACGAATTTCTTGCAATCGGCTGCTCCCATTACGCAACCCGTTGCGGCTTTGACTCAGCCCTCTGCTCAGATTGTAGTTAAGTAATTCTCACGAAAATCTATCCATTCCAACAAAAAAGGAGCAGTTATACTGCTCCTTTTTTGCTTGTTCTCTCTTTTGTAAGGCTACTGTGTGGATAAAAATTGGGCTTACCCTCTTTAATTTCCCTTTGCATGCTTCTGCGAGGTGACTTCCCGCAGGGTAGGGGGAAAACTAGAAATCTTGTTCCCTCTCCTTTGCAAGGGGAGGGTTAGGGTGGGATAATTTCCCTAAGCCTCAGCCCCAGCTTCTACAATTCTTTGGAATAAATAGCCCGTGCCGCGTGCCGTCAAGATCAGTTCGGGATTGCTGGGATCTTCTTCGAGTTTGGCGCGGAGGCGAGAGATATGTACGTCTACCACCCGCGTATCGACATGACGCTCGGGTGTATAGCCCCAAACCTCTTGCAGAATGTCAGAGCGAGAAAAAGCCTCCCCTGATTTACCGACCAGTAATTCTAAAAGACTAAATTCCATTCCCGTGAGTCGAATGCGCTCATCGCCTTTATAGACCTGACGCTTGTTAGTGTCGATCTTGATATTGTTGATGTGAATCACGCCCGAACTAGGAATACCCGAAGTCCCGTTGCGATCGAACCGACGCAATACAGAACGAATGCGAGCTTCTAGTTCTTTGGGTGAGAATGGTTTGACTACATAATCATCTGCCCCCAATTCCAGCCCCGTGATCCGATCGGCAACATCACCAAGCGCAGTCAGCATAATGATAGGCACGTCAGATTCTTTGCGTAGTTCTTGACAAACTCCATAGCCATCTAACTTAGGCATCATGACGTCAAGCACAACTAGATCGGGGACTTCCTTACGAAAAGTTTCAATAGCTTCCTCACCATCTGCGGCGGTTACTACTTCGTACCCAATCATTGAAAGCCGTGTTTCTAAGATGCGACGAATGCTAGCCTCATCATCGACAACTAAAATCTTTTCTTTATGACTTTCCAAGCTATCTCACGCTCCAAATTATTCTGCTAGTTTGCAAAAGTTGATATTTACACTTCTTAATCAATGCTAAATGATGCAATGAAAATATCGGTGAAATTCAGCTTATTTTTAGGCTATTTGTGAAGGTTTAAATATTTTTAATTCTTGTTTATACCTTTGTGTCTGTAAGTTTACAAGAAATCCGTAACAGTAATTCCAAAACAAAACTTAAACTTTTTTAAACTTCTGACAAAAGACAGTTTTCTTCATTTTAGGACTTACAGAATAGGCTTGCCTAAAAACATGCTATAAAGATCGATCTTTTTCGATTGGGTTGCATCTAAACATCTTTTCGTAATTTTCAGATCCCATGCGCTTTGAGTCAAGAACTTTTGTTCTTAGCGAATCTATATTAAGGATAAGGTCTAAGTTTCATCCCTGCGATCGAATCACCGTGTCTTGATGGTAGGTTAGTGTGCAGGTAAAAAATATTTTTGATTTCGTTATAGGTTCCTTTGTAAGTACATGGTGCAAGCATTCACACCTTCTCTAGGCGCTCCTTTGGCGTTCCCTCTTGCCGCAGTGGTCGGACAGGACGCGATCAAAACGGCATTACTTCTGGCTGCGATCGATCCGGCAATTGGAGGTGTGGCGATCGCTGGGCGCAGAGGCACAGCCAAGTCCGTCTTAGCCAGAGGATTGCACGCGCTGCTACCACCCATTGAAGTTGCGATCGGTTCTATTAGCAATTGCGATCCGACCAAGCCTGAGAATTGGGATGATGCTCTGCTCAAAGCCACCGCAGGTTTGTCCCCCGAACAGGTGGATACCCAAGTCATTCCCGCACCCTTTGTCCAAATTCCCTTGGGTATCACCGAAGATCGACTGCTGGGGTCGGTTGATGTCAGTAAGTCTGTGCAGCAAGGGCAAACTGTATTTCAGCCCGGGCTATTGGCAGAAGCCCATCGTGGCGTTTTGTATGTCGATGAGATTAATTTGCTCGACAACCAAATCTCGAACCTACTGCTGACAATTTTGACATCGGGCTACAACCAGATCGAGCGCGAAGGCATTAGCTTTCAACATCCTTGCCGACCTTTGTTAATTGCTACTTATAATCCTGAAGAGGGCAATCTCAGCGAACACCTGCTCGATCGCATTGCGATTACCCTATCTGCCGATGGCGTGCTGTCTTTAGACGAACGGGTGGAAGCGGTAAATATGGCGATCGGCTATGCCAGCTCGCCCGCCGACTTTTTGGCACAGTACGACGAAGACCTCGATAACCTGCGCACTCAGATCGTACTGGCACGCGAGTGGCTCAAAGATGTAACGGCAACCTCCGCCCAGATTAACTACCTTGTCAGCGAAGCCCTACGTGGAGGCGTGCAAGGACATCGCGCCGAATTATTTGCCTTAAAAGTCGCCAAAGCTGCCGCTGCCCTTGATGGCAGAACCACGGTGAATGCCGATGACCTCCGTCAAGCCGTAGAACTGGTGATCGTGCCGCGATCGACGATTCGTCAAGATCAAGCGCCGCCCCCTCCACCGCCACCCCCCGATACGCAAGAGCCTGAAAGCAATTCCGAAGAAGATCAAGAAGACCAGGACGAACCTGAAGAGTCTAGCGATCCGCCGAGTTTGCCCGAAGAATTTGTCTTCGATCCTGAGGGCGTAATTCTCGATCCCTCGGTGATGTACTTTGCCCAAATGGTGAAGCGTCAAGGTAAATCTGGCGCGCGCAACCTGATCTTTTCGCAAGAGCGGGGACGTTATATCAAGCCCGTACTACCCCAAGGCAAAGGCGATCGCATTGCCGTCGATGCCACCCTCCGTGCTGCCGCCCCCTATCAAAAAGCCAGACGCAGCCGCAATCCCGATCGCAAGGTAATTGTCGAGAATGTCGATATTCGTGCCAAACGCCTCGCCCGTAAAGCAGGGGCGCTGGTCGTATTTCTGGTGGATGCGTCCGGCTCGATGGCATTAAATCGCATGCAGTCCGCCAAAGGCGCGGTATTGCGTTTGCTCACCGAGGCATACCAAAATCGCGATCAAATTTCTCTGATTCCCTTTCGTGGTGAAAAAGCCGATGTGTTATTGCCGCCTACCCGTTCGATCGAAGCAGCGCGCAGACGCCTAGACCAATTGCCCTGTGGCGGCGGTTCGCCCTTAGCGCACGGACTCACCCAAGCGGTACGAGTTGGGGTCAATGCCCAACAGTCTGGGGATGTCGGTCAGGTGATGATCGTGGCGATTACCGATGGCAGAGGGAATATTCCCCTAGCACGATCGCTGGGCGAAACCATCGATCCTGAGACAAAACCAGACATCAAAGCCGAACTGCTGGATATTGCCAAAAAGATTCGGGCGCTAGGTCTATCTTTACTCGTGATCGATACCGAAAATAAATTTGTCTCGACGGGGTTTGCCAAAGAACTCAGTGCTGCCGCAGGGGGCAAATACTATCACCTGCCCAAAGCCACCGACGAAGCGATCGCCAATATGACCCGAAATGCTATTAGCGATATGCGATCGTCCTAGATTTGAGCATCCAATATCCCTAACCACCAAAAAACGATAACTGACAACTTCTTAACCCACTTTATGTTGCAAATACCTGAAAGTCTTGAAGATGCTACCGCACAGGCGATCGCTGCTTTAAATACTGGATTAGACGCTGGACTCACAAGAATCCTGCTCGATCTGCGCTTTACGGAGCTAAAGCCCCTCCCGATCGCCTATCAGATTGCCACCAATTTTAGCCAGCGCTTCGGACAGGAATGGCAAGCCATCTTTGCCGATGCTGGGGCAGCAGCACTGGCGAAACGCGATTGGGCGGATTTGGAAGTTTCTATGCGCGGCGTAAATGAAGGTCGTGCCGCTATTCGTCCTGAAGACAAAGCCTTTTTATTGGTTGCGCCTAGCTCCGTGGAAGTGACGCAGGTGGAGAAATTATTGGAATTGGCAGGCGATCGCCCTTTTGTCATGTTCAATCCCCGCCTAGAAAATAGCGAAGTTGGTGTGGGTTTGGCAGCGCGTAAAATGCGGGAACGCTTTCTCAATACCTTTGAGGTTTGCTATTTCATTCAGCCCTTAGAACAGGGGGCACTGTGGCGTTGTTACCCTCAAACTTGGCAAGTCTGCGAACAAACTGAGTCTGGTATGCAAACGATCTTAGAAACCGAGCAACGCCCGAGCATCGATGATATAGACCGCATTTTTATGAAAAAAACAGGGAAGCAGACCTCTCTTTTAGTCAAACTACAGCAATTCTTTAAAAATATGTAGTTGAGAATATGTAGAATTTATCGCGGTCAAAACCATGAAAGATTCCCTCTATGAAACCGACTTTTATGCTTGGACAAAAGAACAGGTGGAACTATTGCAAAAGCAGCAGTGGCAGACCCTAGACTTGTCAAATTTAATAGAGGAAATTGAATCCTTGGGAAAGCAGCAAAGGCAAGAACTCAGAACCCGTTTGGGCATTTTGATCGGACATTTGCTCAAATGGCAGTACCAACCTGAGCGTCGCAGCCGAAGCTGGCTAGCAACAATTCGCGTCCAACGTCGAGATTTGCAGGAACTACTGGAAGACAATCCCAGCCTAAAATCTTATCTGCAAGAAGCTTTACCGAAAGCCTACAAGAGCGGTACAGATTTAGCTGTAAGGGAGACAGATTTACCTTACAAAACCTTTCCCAAAGATTGTCCCTATACGTTCCTTGAGATTCTGAATGATGATTTTTATCCAGGAGCATCGGGTGTGGAGGACTTTATCTGATTCCCCTCTGCGTTAGGTTACAGGGCTTTAAAGGGATTGATGATTTTTAGACCGTCAATAGCTGCGTATCCAAAATCTTCTGTATAGAGCGTTTGAACATTTGCCTCTAAGCAAGCAGCAACTACCATTGAATCCCAGTGGGAAAGACTAAATCTGCTCATCAAATTCTCAGCAAGATCGATAACAGGCCAAGTTGGCAGGGCGGTATACCAAACTTGTTGTAAGTCTCGAATGTATTGATATGCTTGTACTCTGTCATATCCTAGAGATTCTAACTTGCGACTTGCCGCTAAATATTCACACGCAACCTGCCAAATCAAAACTCCATCTGTTAACGAGGAGATCAGAGAAACAGCGATCGCTTGTTTAACAAGATCGCGCGAATCGTTAACGTAAATCAAAATATTTGTGTCAACGGCGTTCATGCAACATATCCCGTGTAAACCGAGGAGCATCAAAGGGGATAGGATTGTGCTGCATTCGCTCGACTAACAGATTTAGGAAATTTTGCCGAGCACCAATATCAGCAATTTTGGGTGGAACAATTTGGGATGATTGAACAAAAAGCTCTACCTCAATGCCTTCAGGTAAATTGCAAGCTGTTTGAAGTATGAATGTACCGCTACGGTAAATTGCTCTCAAAGCTCTGGGCATCGGAAGACTCCGTGTTAATAAGAGACTAACATTTCTCTATATCATTCTAGTCCAGATTCTCAAACTACTGACATCCTTAGCTTGAGCCGTAAAACGTTACCAATGTGACCGTTCAAAGTTATCTGCGGTGGGGCATGGGCGTTGTTATACTAGTCGCTACTTAGGCTTTAAACGAAGCTACGATTCCTCGGTTAAACGATTCAGCAAGTTATCGAACGACTCGTCAATCTTTTGAGGATCGGAAACCAATGTTCCACAGACCGAGAAGTATAACTCTAAGTTTTAAGGGTGAACTTGGCTGAGAATTGCCCCTAGTCTGTCGTAGTCATCCTTGAGTAAAATTCCTAACTTGCGGCCTGCCTCCACCAACCAAGGGCGATCGCATTTTCTAATCTGATAGACATCCCGTAAAACCGCCGATACCAGCTCATCGACGGGGGCGCTAGACATTTGCGTCAGGGTTCGTAGGAAATAGAGTTCTTCTGAAAATCGCACGATCTCATCGGCATCGCAGGCATAGACCGCCTGATGAATCTGGGGAGGCTGGGCAGGGAGATGTTGATAGACTCTGTCCCCCGCAGTAAAGCCCAAAAGCACAACCTTGATCTCAGTTTTGAGCATGGCAAAAATCTGGGGTTGCTGTTCTCTCAACTCGTTCAGCGATAGCCCTAGCGCTACCGCCCGATGTACAGAGTCAATGGGAACAGTCGTGGCGTGGTAGACCACACCGTAGGTAATCGCTCCTTCATTTTCTTGCTGGGGCGACTTTACCCAACTGCCAAAGGCGGGCATGAGTGGAAAGCTCAAATCGTCTGGCTCTAGGCATTGCGCCACAAACTCTGTGGTGGCAGTGGCAACCACCTCAGCAATGTGATTGGGTTGAAGGTTGCGGGTTTGAGGCAGGGGTAAGCGCATAACTAAATGTCAAAATTTTGTCGAGAGTTTTGCGGAGAAAAATCTGCTTGCGAAAAATTAGGGATAAAGGGTTTCCGTAGTGCCAATTTCCCAAGATGGTCGATTACGCGCCGACCACCCCATCGCGCCACGATTTCATCATCGTAGCGATCGCCTGAGTCTAAAACTTCTTTCACAGCTAAGCTCAAATTGGCGCGATCGCAGGAGGTTCCTAATAGGGTGGCATGAATGCGAATGTCGCCATCATCATCCATACTAAATCCACAAAAGTGGGCGCGATCGTTCAATTTTAATAAATATCGCAGCAGATCGGGTTTAATCTCGACATCGGTAACGACATAAGACCAGATGCTAATAATGGCTTCGGTTTCTCCCCAAGGTAGCACTTCGATCGCTGCTGCCGTTGAGCCCTGTCGCAGCAAAAAAAGCGGTAAATCTTGAGCGGGAGTTGTCGCTCCTGCATAGATCTCCTTAACCCAGCCTGCTATCTTTTCGTAGCAAGCCTGCTGTGCTGCATTTTGAAACATCATAGTTTGTCCACATAATCGCCCTCATCTAAGTTTACCGAAGGCGATCGACACCCATATGGTAAGTTTGTAGAGATTCATAGTTTTGCAGTATATAGCGAAGTGCGCCTTCATTACTTGCGAATGTAGTAAGAGCTGAAAGTCATTGCAGGTAAGATGCCTGCGCTACAAATGAATTTCAATTCAGTTACGATTGCTATAGCAATTAGGAATGATTTATCTCTTTTCATCGCATCAAGGAACGTCAGTAGTTTTTTGGGCGATCGCGGCTTTAGCATTACGGCGTAACCTTTCGGGTTTAATTCGGCGCAGGGCTGACCCCGTAAAGGTCTGCTCCCATTCCTGTTCGGAAATCATGGCTAATTCTTCCAACTTAGGGGCAAGATTTTGTGGATAGGGTTGAAAATCTTCGATTAAGGTTGGTTGTGCAAAACGCTGATTCCAAGGGCAGACATCCTGACAGATATCGCATCCTGCCACCCAATTGTTGAGGCTTGCAGCAACTTCGGTTGGTAGCTCTGCGGCTTTGCTCTCAATCGTGTGAAAGGCAATACATCGGTTAGCATCGACCACAAAAGGCTGTGCGATCGCCTCGGTTGGGCAAGCATCAATACAGCGCGTGCAAGTACCGCAGTGTTGTGTATGGGGTGTATCGGGTTCTAGATCTAGATTGGTCAAAATTTCACCGAGAAATACCCACGAGCCGTATTCTCTTGTAATCAGATTGCCATGTTTGCCAATCCAACCGATTCCCGCTCTCTCTGCTAGAGCTTTCTCAGAGATGGGGCCAGTATCGACATAATAACGAGTCTGTATATGCTCGCTTTCCGTATCTGACGATTGAGCTTCCATCCACGCGCACAGTGCTTTTAGCCTTTTTCCAAGGATGCGGTGGTAATCCCTTCCCCAGCCATAGCGAGAAATCTTGGCATATTCCTGCTGTTCCTGATGCTCGTGGGGGGTGTAGTAGTTAAGCGCAACACAGATAATCGACTTCACCCCCGCCATAACTTGAGTAATATCTTGTCGTTTAGGATTTTGCATCCATGCCATATCCGCGTGGTAACCCATCGCCAACCATGCATTTAAATGTTCTACTTCTTTGCCCGATCGCGCAGGTGTAATACCTACCTTGCTAAAACCAAGTGCGATCGCTTTTTGCTTGATTTGTAGCGTTGTAAGAGCAAAAGGGGGCTTAGAAACCATAGCGGCATTTTTTTCATACAGTTTTGTAATTATGTCATTCTGTGCAATAGGGAGAAATCATTTAAGCAATTGTCTGAGAAAACATGAAAAAATTTTTGATTGAAGCGATCGCGGTTATAAAAATTTGTAATTTACTGTCATAAAAAGTCTTGAATAATTGAAAAATGCCAAAATAAACGATTAAAAGTATCGATGAATTAAGTAAAAGCTTAAACGCAAATCATCAAAATATTTTGGTAAATAAAAAACATATTTTTTGTCATGAAAAACATGCAAAATGATTTTGATTTCGAGTGAAAATCCCTAGAATACTTTGCCAGACTAGATTTTGCCTGAAGTTATTTGTTTTGAAAATATACAAGTTATGTACTAGGAATTAATGAACTTGTGATATTTTTAATCGCATTAATACGTTTATGAGTTCAAGTGAACTTATGGTGATTCAGTATTGATTAATGGTTCTTGTGATTTTTGTGTTGAGGGCTTGATACTAGATTTTTAGCTATATAGCTTGCGAGGTTACATTTGACATACCTGTCAAGCGTTTATAGGAAGTATGAGCTTATTTAGAATTGAGATATAGCACTCAGGCATTATTCTCACGCAATGTTTTCTCTGCCTAGAATCGTAGAGGCAATTCATAAATTACCTCTACCTATAAATCGAAGAGGATGGCTATATCTAGAATCAAGTAGTTAGGCGTAGGTGTTGAGTTTATCTTTTGGATAGGGAAAATCTTCTAGAAGGGATCTTTAAGAAGTTTCAATTTTTGTGTAAGTTCCTATCTACCATTAACCGCAAACAGGGATTCACCATCATTTGCTTCGAACAAACAGACATATCAGAACTGTGAGGAAACACCAATGACTATTGATGACGCATTATTGATTGTAGATTCTGTTTTGCCCCATAAAAGCTTGAGTAACGTGCAAGAACTCATCTTTCGATATACATGGGAAGGTAAGACCTATTTAGAGATCGCGGAAATTGCTGGCTATGACTCTGCCTACATCCGAGATGTTGGTTACAAACTCTGGCAAGTTCTCTCTAAGGCTTTTGGCGAAAGAGTAACCAAAAATAACTTGCAAGTGGTCTTGAGACGATATGCCGTTCGGTCTGGAAATGGTCGCTTGCAAAATGCCATTAGTGGAATCATGACTCCTCAAGTTGCCCCAGCAACGAGTCCTGCTGTAGCGCTCTTACCCGATGTTCCCAGCCGCGATATCACCAGTGACGCTTCTAAATTGCTCAATCAACTGTCACGAATTCTCAGCGAACCTTTTGGCGATCGCTATCTACAACAAATGAGCGAGAGTTATCCTGAGCCATCGGTGAAACTAACCATTACCCTCAAAGTCAGTATGGCAGACTAGGATACACTTCATCCTCCGATTCTTTCTCTTAAAAGAAGGAACCTCGTTCCCTACCCTACCCTACGGGAAGTCGCTTCGCGTCTAGGGCAAGGGGAGGGCTAGGGTGGGGCAATTCCTAGAAGTTTCAGGATTTGCAGACAAACAGACAAAAGTTCTCAAAACTCTCTGTCAACATCAGTTACTTGATATCCAAAGCACTTAGGATTCGATCGTCAACTGCAAAGTCGATCGCGGACTTATCTCTGCCAGACACCAAATAATCTTGATGGAAAGAAGTTTCTAATCCAGCCAATAGATCGAATTCTGGTTCCCAATCGAGATGATCGAGGGCTTTATCTATAGCCGCAAAGAAATGCTGCAAACGGAAAGGGAACGCCTTTTTCTTGCCGAAATCAAAGTCTTTAGGATTGTAATAAACCAGTTTGACCGCATCCGCAGACTTGCCCGCTGCGATCGCGCATTGTTTCGCCAGTCCAGCAAACGTTACATAGCGAACATCAGAAATATTATAGATTTCCCCGATCGCTTTCTGATTGCCCAACACAGCCACCATCGCCGCTGCTAGATCTTCCACATGACCGAGTTGAGTGATAAATTGCCCGTTCCCTGGAATTGGAATTGGGCGATCGCGCACAATGCGATCAAAAAACCATGCCTCTAAGTCGTTGTAGTTCTGAGGCCCATAAATATAGGTGGGACGAATGGAGGTATAGGGAAAGGCATTTTTTTCATAGACTTCGTTTAAATAAGCTTCGGTATGAAGTTTGCCTTTGTGACGACTTTTAGGATCGACCGCATCGCCTTCAAAATAGGGCAGAATGTCAGACTCTAAATACACACCTGCCGAACTCATATAGACAAAATGGCGAACCCGATCTTTAAAAATGTCGATCAAGGGTTTAGAGTCGCTCAATTCTCTGCCATTGTTATCAAAAACGACATCAAACGACTCCTGTGAAAGTTTCTCTTTTAGTTGCTGCGGATCGGTGCGATCGCCAAGAATTACCCGTACATCTTCGATGGGTGCGGGCTGATTACCTCGATTAAATAAAACGACTTCGTGCCCCTGAGATACGAGCGCCTTGGTAAGTGCCACGCCCATAAACCTTGTGCCACCCATGATTAGTACTTTCATATATTGCGATGTGTTATAGAGGTTACGGATGAGTAATGTTTATTATTGCTACTTGATTTTAAAGCTTATTCTCATCGCTTCCTCTTAAGGATTGACACAAGATTTAGATTTATGTCGATCGAGTGATCTAGGTCACATCAAAGCCATGACCTAGGATACATACAGACAAATAAAGGGTGGGCTATGCTTAATTCATCGAAAAAAGAGAGGCTCATATTATGAGTATCCACAATCTAGTTCTTTACACATTCAGGTTTTTAACAATTTCTATAACTGGGTTGATCGTTTTGAATGCGATCGCCTACTAAGCAAAGCTGATAAAGCAAAACTGACAAAGTAAGACCTGACAAATCATCTTCTTTGTTAAAAATTTGCGGTTTTTCCATGAATAAAGATTGAATCGAGGGGATTCATTGCCAATACTGTCGATCAAACGGGTAAGATCTACTCGATCGACGGTATTTTTGTGTGTAGAGTCAATGGTTTCCTCTCCATATCAGCCCTTTTTTACTATTTCATACGAATAAAATCCGATCGACAGTTCTAATTTCCTTGGCAAGGTCAAGTGCCTGTTGATAGTTGGCGATCGCACCCTGTTCTAAAAACTCATTTGCCGCATTTTGGATGTCCGCGATCGCAGCAGTCTGTTGCCCCAAGCTATATCTAGCAATACCGCGATTGAGCCATGCCTCAGGGTTGTGAGGATTAAGTTGCAGAGATTGGCTCAGATCGGCGATCGCTTGGGCGTAGTTGCGTTGTCGATGGTAGGCACAGCCTCGATTGTAGTAAGCCCGATCGTCGCGATCGTTCCACGCAATGGCATGGCTATAGTCTGCTAGAGCGGCTGAGACATCTTTTAGCGCGAAATATGTCAACCCTCGGTCATTGTGAATATTTGCATAGATACTGCCAAATTCGGGCGATAAATCTGGAGTTTGTGTTGCTTCAGTATTCTCAAACTGGAGCGCTAGCGCTGCGAGGGATCGGTCGTAATCTGCGATCGCTTCTCGATAATTCTTGAGTTCAAACTTTGCTAAGCCCCGATTGTAAGTAGCCCTAAAATCACTGGGAACAACCTGTAGTAATCGATCGTAGTCAGCGATCGCCTTTTTGTATCGCTTCAATCGGTAATAAGATAGCCCTCGATTGAGATAGGCTTCGGGATTTTTGGGATTTATCTTTTGGGCTTGGGTGCAGTCAGCCACGGCATTTTGATACTGAGCCGTTTGCAAATAGGCTAAACAGCGATTGCTATAGGCAGCACTGAGGTTTGTCTTGAGGGCGATCGCATGGCTAAAGCTTGCGATCGCAGCTTGATAATTGCCCAACTGCATCTGCTCGACAGCCTGTTGGAAGGGGGATGCAGCAGCGGATGCGCTTTGAGTGACGAAGCGATCGCTGGGAGCAAAAAGAAAGAGGCAAATCACAACCCAGAGAATGCCTGTGACTCTTAACAATCTACCAATGCGTTGCATGAGCTTGCCTCAATCTTTTATGAATTTTTCTGATGGAATCGCTAGCAGCCTACTTCTTCTTTGCCCAGCCGTTATCTGCTTGCGATAGAACATAGTTGGCTACATTCTCAATCTGCTCTGCATTGAGTTTCTTCCCAAAGGCTGGCATACCATTTTTGCCATTGGTGACTTGCTTGGTAATTGCCTCAATGGAATACATGCCGTACTCTTGAAGTGCTGCTAGTTTCAGAGTTTTATTCTTCACGACGTTGTTGTTTCCCTGTAGATGGCAGCCAATGCAGTTTGCTTTAAAGATTTTGGCTCCATCGGCAATATCTGCCGCAGAGGATGGCTGCACGAAAGCCAATAGGCACAGGCTCATGGTTAGAAATATGGCTACAAGCGTTCTCTTCACGTTGATTCTCCTTGGATAATGTCAGTTGCCTAGATGATTTGCCCTATCATTCTTTCGACAGAGATACGCTTACGTCAAATGACAGCTTGTCAAACTATAGCCATCAGGCATGATTTACTAAAAGCTTTGTTTAAGGTAGTGAGAACACAACCGAAGTGGTGCGGTTCTCCTGACTGTAAGACAAATGGAACCTCAGCCATAATAACTATGTGAGCAATGAAGCTCACAAGAGTAAATACCCAAACCCTTACACAGGAGGACTGATAGTTATGTTGATGCGTTGGCAACCCTTTCAAGAAGCTGATCTGTTACGCCGTCAGTTCGATCGCCTTTTTAGCGATGTAGCTGCCCTCACAAATGAAGCGACTGGTGCAGAATGGCTACCTGCTACGGAATTGCATGATGATGGTGAAAACCTCACACTTCGTGCCGTTATTCCTGGAATGGAGGCCAAAGATCTAGATATCCAAGTTACCAAGGATACCATCACTCTTGCTGGCGAACGCCGCTCTGAAAAGGAAGATAAGACCAAAGACTACTTCTGGAGCGAAGTTAAGTATGGCAAGTTCTATCGCGTCATTCAATTGCCGATCGCCGTTCAAAACGACCAAGTGAAGGCTGAATACAATAATGGCATTCTGACACTGACTTTGCCTAAAGCTCCCGAACTCAAGGCTTTTAAGGTCAATCTCTCAGGCTTGGATTCAGCAGAAACTGCCAAAAATCTGGAAGGTAAACAATAGTTTCGTGTGAGTTGTACGTTTATGCAAACGTGATACTTGAAAGTGAAGTAAGTTAATGAAGTTGCGATCGCTGTTGAGGAAATCCCCAACAGCGATTTTTTATTTGCAAAGCTCTATGGCTTTCACAGCTTGATATTGTCAAACACTAGTCTTTGAAAGCGCTTCAATGCGTTCTACCCAATCATTAAAATACATGCATTCGCGGCGGATAGTGTCTAATCCTATATCCAAGGCTATTAGAGAGCCGTGGAGAACTTTTTCATAGTTGCTGCATATCTTGAGGATTCGTTTAGAAGGAGCTGTTGCCTGTCCATCATTGATATGCTCAGGTGAGTTAAAACTGTTCCGAATATCGAGCAACTTGCTGGTTAAGTCAGGGCTGCTAAACCAGTTTGTAAATGCATTAGGGTCACTAAATAAAAGTCCTTCAAACTCATGAATGACAAGATTGGCAATGAAGTTGGGTTGCGCGATATCTTTTTGAAATGCCTGCTCAACAGCCTTTGCTTGCTCAATTGACGAAGCCCCAATAGAGGATGACATTCCTGGGAAATCTGATGGCAATGCATAAAAATCTAGAAGTGTTGTGACCCATGCGGTACGATCTTCTTTACACTTGGTTTCAATTTGCCATTTGATTTTATGGTAAGAGACAACGCCCCCTTTGCCCTGTTTACTTGTGCGTAAAACAATTGGGGTCAGCCAGATATCCAGACGATGAAAATGCTCAGACAAAACATCGCCGACAAAGGTCTCTTCCGTTTGACCTTCACAGAAAACAAGGACTCTAATCATCGGGACGGTCTCCCACCCAAGATATTTTTCTGCCATAGCTCGCCAAGGGAATATTCTTCGAGCCAGCTTTCTAGCTCATCTTCATTAAGTCGATGTAGATATGTACATCCTTCATTGCGATCGGCAACAATTACATCTTTCGCGCTGAACTCGTTGAGTAGTGCGACTGACTGCGTAGAAACAATAATCTGTTTCGATTTGGAAGTGGCACGTAGTAAAGAAGCTAAGACATTAATCGCATATGGATGAAGCCCTAATTCTGGTTCGTCGATCAGAATTAAGTCAGGTTGAAGATTTTCTGGTTGCATCAGCACTGTTGCTAAGCAAATAAAGCGTAAAGTTCCATCTGATAATTGATACGCTTTAAATGGCTTGTCTTCACCTTTTTCAAACCACTCTAGTTCGATTTGGTCTGGGCTATTTGGCTGCGGACGCAGGCAAAAATCACCAAAGAATGGAGCGACCAGTTGGATGGTTTTCACAATTCTTTGATAATGTGTCTGATGTTGTTCTTTTAGTAAAAATAGGTATGCGGCAAGATTCTGAGCATCCGATCGCAGATAAATATTATCGTTAATTGCTTGACGCTGCTTTACTAGGGAACTCTCTCCAGTATCGTGAAAGTGATAAATCCTCCAACCTTTCATCGGAAGTGGCATAGTGGGGTCAGCCATCTTAATTAAGTCTTCTATTCTAATTTCGAAATGAGCGCCTTCACTTCCCAAATTCTTTTGGTCAAACAAGTAGTTCTCTATAGCAAATACCATACGATTGTCTTGAGTTGGCTCTAATACAAATTTGTAGCTGATATTGCTAAAATAGAGTTCTGCACTGAGTTCTCTAGTTTTTTTGCGACCAAAATGCAGGAGTACATCTGGCCCACCCTGTTTGCTAGTGTAAAGCTGTAGCTTTCTCGCCACTATTTGTTGGATCATTTGAAAGAAGCTAATAAAGTTTGATTTGCCAGCTCCATTCGCACCGATCAATATATTCAGTTCTTTTAACTCAAGATCGCACTCACGGATTGATTTAAAACCTTTTATAACAATGCGAGACAACTGATTTTGGTTCATCTTTTAGTCTCCTAAACCGATGAGCATGACGCAGAATAAGTATAGAAATGCCAAAAAACGCGACTTAAGTTTGAACATGGCAACACCCAAAGACAAGCTTTCACGATCCTGAGTTTAGACCAAAGGCGATCGCCCCGAAACTTTGGCTAGTAACTGAGCATCTAATGCCAGAATGTAATCCCGCCCATAGGTATCGTTTTCAAGCGCATCTACCAAATGTTGGGGCAAATCTTGAGAGACTTCGTGGCTGCAACTGGCGGCGGCTAGCGCGATCGTTGCCACCGTATCGACATCGCCCCCAAAGTTAATACTGTCGCGCAAAACTTCGCTGAGACTATCGTTACGAGTCACGGCTGTGACAGCAGCTCTAACACTCATCCATCCTTTCGCTCCTACTTCGCCTTGCCAAGTACTTGCCCACTGATAGCCCGGAACCTTGGCATCTAGAAAATTCCCCAAGTCTGACTTGGATCCTAGATCGTATAAAAAGTAATGGGTCATCAAGGCAGATGCTTGGGCTGCCGCAATGCCAGCAGGGGTATCGTGCGTGAGTTTTGCTTGAATCGATGCTTTTTCTAGTACCTCAGCGATATCGCCAAAAACACCGATGGGACTCGCTCGCATGGCAGAACCACTTTTATCGCTTTCGGCGCGAATGTTGGCAAGGAACTCTTGACCCGTTTTGGTTTGCTGTAGGAATGCATAAAAACGCGATGCATAGCCTTCATGGGGATCGCGGTGAAATACTTCGACAAAACCCTTCGCGAGGGATTCTGGAGTCCAAGGAACTTCGGAAACAATGGCTTCCGCGATCGCTAAACTCATCTGCGTATCATCCGTATATTGACCTGGGCGAATATCATGTTTGGGATGCTTGATGTAGCCAGATAAATCGTTACGCTTCAGAATCGGTGCGTCAGCATATTCAAACCCAGCTCCATATGCGTCACCAATCGCAAGTTCTAATAACATAAGCAACCTTTTTACCTAATTTACACTTCGCGATGTTTGATTTGCCTACGCGAATGCTTTGAATTTTACACCCCCGATCGCTTTGAAATCGCGAACTGCTCGTGCGATCGCTAACCATCCTTATTGTGCAGGATATTTCGCAGCTATTTTTGAGATCGTGCTGGCACTGCGAAAGGTTGCCTTTAGTTTGAGCTTTTTCTCAAAGACTGCGTTAGAGAAAGTGGATTCGCTCTGCTTCTTTTTGCATAACCAGTAGACCTCGCGATCGCGGGTATGAAAGTCGTCGATCTCGGTCTTTAGAGTATTGAGTACTTGCAGAGCATCCTTAGTCAGTGTTTCCGCTAAAAATGCGATGTTTAAGGCAAGAGCAGATTGCAACGCATTCTCTGTAAAGGGTTTGTAATTGGCAAGATCGGAGACTTCTTGATCCGTTCTAATAAATGTCGCAACATCGTAACCTAAGGAGCTTTTGAGCTGTTGCTCAATCGTCTTTTCGAGGCTCTTAGCATTTTTAGAATCAGCATTGAAGATGACATTACCACTTGCGATAAATGTCGAAACCTCAGAGAAATCCATTGCTTCAAATAGAGAACGAAGGTAGTCCATTTTGACTGTATGACCTCCCACGTTAATGGCACGCAGGAATGCAATATATCTTGGCATAGCGTATTTTGAACTACTTGTGCTTTGCGATCTCGGACTATGCTCTTAGAATGGCTCGAACGAAAAATCGTATCTGCTCTACTTCGAAGTTTAGATAACCTCTTGGCGCTGCTGTCGTAGAAAGTTAAGGAAGTCATCCATAGAGTCTTCTTCAGGCCAAAAGCTAGCAACAAAATCCTTGGGATTATTAAAAATTGTGGGGGATTGGGTGGCAAGTAACTGATTGAGCGTGTTACCTTGCCAAAACTGGGTACTGAGCGTTTTAAGGTCAGTTTGTAAATTTAAAGATGAATCACTTTGGGTAAGAATTTGCAGCAATTGTTGCCGTTCTATGGGTGTGAGCGGCTGAATGGCAGCGATCGCGGCTTTGAGTTTTGGGGTCATACAATTTTAAAGGCTACGATATTTAAAGGCTACGATACTAAAGAGTTTGGGCATGGAGTGAGGAATATTCTTATTTTATGCTTACTGAGATTCATGAGGGAGCCAGTCTTCGTCTAGGGCTTTTTCTAGCGTAAAACATGGCTCTTCGGGGATGAGCGTTGCATCAAGTCCACTAGCTTTAAGAAATAGCTTTCGTCCATTTTTATATTCCAGCGCAAAGTTCTCATTAAGCCAGCTTTTGAGACTCGGACTGTCTTTGAGAATGACTTTGATTTGCAAGCGAAAATTGGTAACTTCTACATCCCAGCCTCTAAAACAACTGTCTCGTTCAGAATCCCAATAAGCGATCTTGAGTAGGTGTTCGCAAAGCCGCATGAGATAACTAGAAATTGCTCGTTTGTCGCTTTTGCCCAAGCCTTCGATTTCCTCAATTAAATTATCTAAGTCGATATTGCTAAGATCGCGCGATCGCAGTTGGTCGATGGTTCGATCTAGCCAAAGTTGGTAGTCCGTTTCATACAGTGAACATTTTGCATCGATGACCGCAATCATGGTGAATTCCTCCAACTTGCTCTAGTCTCAGCCAGATAATTATTTTACAACAAGCCCCTTTTTGTGCCCTCAGAATTCAGCAATTCCCCATTCCCTGCGGAAACGTCTCGCGGTCGGGATGCATACTGCTGCCCCCATACCCCAGCCATTTATAAAGACATATTGTTTTTGTCAAAAATTGCCTGAAATTGTCGGAAAAAACTTCCCCATACCTGTTACAATGCGTTGACTTTTTGGCACGTCTGCGGAAGTAACTGGTGAGGATGAAGAAAAATCTATGAAGCGACTTGGTAGCAAAACAGCTTGCTGGCTTGGGGTGGTTGCAGCATTTTCAGTTGGCGCGACCCTATTCCCGCCGGAGGTGACAGCTCAGTTTACGATCGTCAATCGGGACAATCGCGGGGTTAGAGACGAAGGCGATCGCTTACTCGACCTCGGCAAATTTCAACTCGATCGGGGGCTACCCAAACAGGCGATCGCATCATGGCAAAAAGCGATCGTATTTTATCGCCTCGTCAACGATCAAACCGCTATTTCCCGTACCCTCACCATGATTGGGGATACCTATCAAACGATTGGCGCTAGAACCGATGCCCAAGAAACCTATCAAACCCAACTTGGCTTTGCCAATACGCTCAAGGATCCGAGCGTCCAAATATCATCCTTAAATAGGTTGTCAGCGATCGCCTTGATTAAAGATGCACCTGCCGAAGCCCTGCCGATCAATAAAGCCGCGCTCGATCTCTCCCGCCAGTATCAGCATCTATTTGGGACAGGTACTGCCCTGCATCACAGTGGTCTAATCGCCGCCCGTTATAGCGATCATTTCACCGCGATCAAACGTTATTACGCCTCTATTCCCTATCGTCAGGACATTCGAGATTTTTCGGGTCAAGCCTATACCCTGATTAACAGTGGGGATAGCTATATGGCGACCGATAACTTTAAAGCCGCTATTACTGACTATGGTTGGGCATTGACAATCGCTCGCGAAACCCATGACTTGAAGCTAATGGCGATCGCCACCGACCGTCTGATTGCTCCCTATTTAGAAATTCCTAACTTTTACCGCATCGAAGATTTACTCCAAAATCGCACGGGTATTGCCCTCGTCTTAAACGACCTGCCCACAGCGATTCTCACCCAGCGTCAGCTCGGCGATTTGTATCTCTCCTTTGGCTACATTCCTAAAGCACGGGAGGCTTACCAACAGTCTATAGATTTTGCTGTTAAGCTAAGAGATGATTCGGCAGTACGTGAGTCTTATTATCGGTTACAAGCCCTCGATCGGTCGTGAGATCGGCGTAAGTCGCATGTAAGCTCGAATCGGGTATTCACTTAACCATTCAGCAAGATATGACCGTAGCGATCGCTCCCCCTCGGACTAGTCTGGCTGTGCCAACCGTGCACGTCTTACCCAATGGCGTGAAAATCATTGCCGAGCAGATTCCCGTCGATGCTGTGAATCTCAGCATTTGGGTGAATGTTGGTTCTGCCGTCGAAAGTGATGACATCAATGGCATGGCACACTTTTTAGAACATATGGTGTTTAAGGGCAGCGATCGCCTCAAGGTCGGTGAGTTTGAACGCCTGATCGAGTCCCACGGTGGTAATACCAATGCGGGAACCAGTCAGGACTACACCAACTACTACATCACGGTTGCCCCCAAGGATTTTGCCAAACTCGCACCGCTTCAGTTGGATGTCGTCTTAAATGCCAGCATTCCCGACCCAGAATTTCAACGCGAACGCTTAGTCGTGCTCGAAGAAATTCGTCGCAGCGAAGACAATCCCGAACGGCGTATCCAACGTCACACCGCCGAAATGGTGCACGAATTGCTGCCCTATCGTCGTCCTGTCTTAGGCCCTGCGGCAGTGATTTCCCAAGTTACTTCCGAGCAAATGCGTGACTTTCACCGCAGTTGGTACGCCCCCCACAACATGACGATCGCTGCCGTTGGCAATCTGCCCGTATCTGAAACAATCGAAGCGATCGCCAATTATTTCGATCGGAACTCCCATCCTGCACCCATTCCTCAAACTCGCCCCACTTGGCTCCCTGAGCCAGCCTTTGATACGGTGGTGCGGCAAGAAGTTACCGATAGCAGTTTGCAGCAAGCCCGCCTGATCATGACTTGGCGCGTACCGGGACTAAATGCGATCGAAAAAACCTACGCACTCAATATTTTAGCAAGTGTCTTGAGTGGAGGACGGACTTCGCGACTCGTCAAAGACTTGCGTGAAACTCGTCGCTTGGTCGATCGAATCTCGGTCGGTAATTCTTCCCAACTCTGGCAGGGAACCTTCCAAATTTTTGCGAAGCTAGATGTTGAGAATATCCCCCAAGTAGAACAAGCAATTCGCGAGCATTTAACTAAGCTCCATGACGAATTTGTCACGATGGTAGAGCTAGAGAAAATTCGCACGCAGGTCTCCAATCGCTTTATCTTTGGCAATGAGTCACCCAATCAAAGGGCAGGGATTTATGGCTACTACGATCGCATTGTCGGTCATCTCGACACAGCCCTCTACTATCCTGATTTTATTAATGCGTTAACGCAAGCTGATTTGCAAGCAGCCGCACGCGAATACCTAAACCCTGATGCCTATGGGGTTCTAATCGTAAAACCAGACGCCTGAGTACAGCAAACCAGATAGAATTGACTCAGGCAAGTTCTTAGCTTGCCTTTAGTAGCTCGTTTTTAGCATTCATACTTGGGGTGGTGCACGCATGAGTAACGATGAAGGGAATTTTTCTTTTCGCAATAAGGGACTAGAGTCTCTCGTCGATGAGGTCAAGCAGCTACTCAATCTAGAGCAACTCATCGATCTGGCACAGAAAATCGAGCAAAAAGCAGACTCAGGCGACCTTAAAACCCAAGTCCAGTTTTCCACTCGCGTTTCCAGTATTCCGAGACAGGGCAATATTCCACGGAGCAGTCCCCGTACTTCCACACAACCTGGTGGGGATGGAGCGAGTTACGAATCCAATGCACCTTCTGTGACACCACCCGAGACCAAAAATACAGCGCACCCCCTCGATCAAATGGTGGGGGGACTGGGAAACACCTTGGCACAGTTGCGCGATTTGGTCGAGATTCCGCTCAAGCGACCTGATATTTTAGCGAAACTAGGTCTAGAGCCGCCCAAAGGCGTGCTGCTGGTCGGCCCCTCAGGAACGGGCAAAACCTTAACAGCGCGATCGCTAGCAAATACCTTAGGTGTCAACTACATTGCGATCGTGGGGCCTGAAATCATTGGCAAGTTCTATGGTGAAGCAGAAACCCGATTGAGGCAGGTATTTGAAAAAGCGGCGAAATCAGCCCCCTGTTTGATTTTTATTGATGAAATTGATTCCCTCGTGCCCAACCGTGCCTCTGTTGAAGGCGAAGTCGAAAAGCGTCTGGTCGCTCAGTTGTTGGGGCTCATGGATGGGTTTGCTGCGACAAAAGGCGTGATTGTACTGGCGGCAACCAATCGCCCCGATGCGATCGATCCTGCCCTGCGTCGTCCCGGACGCTTCGATCGCGAGATTATGTTTCCCATTCCCGATCGCCAAGCCAGACGAGAGATTCTTGCCATTCACACCCGACCCATGCCCCTGAGTGAAGATGTCAATCTTGAAGCGATCGCCGATCAAGCCCATGGTTTTGTGGGTGCTGACTTAAAAGGACTATGTCAAACCGCTGCCATGCAAGCGCTACAGCGGCAAGTTCCCAATCTGTCACAAGTCCCCGATCGCCTCGAAGTCTCTAAAGCTGACTTTGATTTCGCCCTCAAGCAAGTTCATCCTGCCGTACTGCGATCGTTACAAATTCAAGCTCCCCATGTGCGCTGGTCAGAAATTGGCGGACTCGATCAAATTAAGCACACCTTACAAGAAGCCGTGGCAGGGGCTTTGCTCGATCCAGAACTCTATGCCCACGCCCATGCCCATGCGCCTAGAGGCGTTCTACTATATGGGCCACCGGGTACAGGCAAGACCCTATTGGCAAAGGCAGTGGCGACGGAAGCTCAGGCAAATTTTATCGCGGTCGCAGGTCCCGAACTCCTGACCAAATGGGTGGGTGCTTCCGAGCAAGCGATTCGTCAATTGTTTAGCCAAGCCCGCCAAGCTTCTCCCTGTGTGATATTTATTGATGAAATCGATACCCTCGCGCCTGCTAGAGGCAGTTATCAGGGGGACAGTGGTGTCAGCGATCGCGTGATTGGGCAGCTTTTAACCGAACTGGATGGCATTCAGTCGGCAGAGGGGATTTTGGTGATTGCTGCGACCAATCGCAAAGAATCCCTTGACCCAGCCCTGTTGCGATCGGGACGAATTGAGTTGCATATGATGGTGGGATTGCCCGATCGCGTTGGGCGTCGCGCCATCCTCGCTGTTCACAATCGCGAACGACCCTTGGCTGAAGATTTAGATTTAGAACGGTGGGCGGAGCTAACAGAAGGATGGAATGGAGCCGATCTGGCTTTTTTAAGCAATCGCGCTGCGATTTTTGCGATCCGCCGCCATCAACTCGATGGGGATGGTATTTTGAGTAACCTCCATATCACTGGGGCTGACTTCGATCGGGCGTTAGCAGAAATTAGTCAACAACGGGAATAGGAAATTTCTCTCGTAAGGGCAATTCATGAATTGCCCTTACCACGATTTTAGGCTGACTGCTGTAGGTATGCTCCAAAGATGAAGCTTTGAGTTTCTTTATACGAGGCGTGCCTTCGCAAGCTGCAACTGCTGCTGAATTGTCTGGTTAAGTTGTTTTAACCGAACTGGTTTGGTTAAGTAATCATTTACGCCGACTTCTAGACAACGTTCGCGATCGCCAGCCATTGCCAGTGCTGTTAAAGCAACGATCGGAATATGTTCCATCGCTGGATTTGCCCGAATCTGTCGAGTTGCCTCCAATCCATCCATGATCGGCATTTGAATATCCATGAGCACAATATCTGGTTTCTCTATTTCAGCAAGGTAAACAGCCTCCTGTCCGTTTTTAGCAATAATTAAGCGATAACCACAATTGCTAAGGTAGTCCCAGATCGTATCTACATTAGCCTCGTCATCTTCAGCAATCAAAATTAGGGGTTGGAGCATTTCAGGCGAGGCTTCTACGTTTGGAGTAGTGATGTCTGGCTTGGAGTTCCAAGTTTTATGGATAGCTCTGCGAAACTGTTCTTTCGCAATCGGTTTCACAATATATTCGGCTGCACCTAAGGATAGTCCTTGCGATCGCTCGTCAACGAGGGAAATAATCAGAATGGGAATATGTTGCGTCAGTGGATGACTTTTTAGTTGGGTAAGGACTTCCCATCCCAATAGATTTGGCAAACAGCTATCAAAAACGATCAGAGGCGGATTTACACGGATGACTTCTTGCACAACGCCTTCACTCCATGGATACACTGTACCTTGAAGCCCTAGCTCATGAAGGTAGTGCGTTATTTGCGGTGTATCCATAGGAGAACCTTCAATAATCAGAACGGGGTTACTATGGATCGGGAGTAAATTATCAATCCCAGATGAGTAGTCAACAGGTATTGGTTCGCTGTTGTGATACGGGATTCTAACTGTAAAGCAACTTCCTTGGTTAATCTCACTTTCGACAGTTACTGAACCACCATGCATCTCTGCAATTCGTTTCACTAAAGATAGACCTAGCCCAGTGCCATTATATTTCCTACTTAGCTTGCTATCAATTTGGACGAAAGATTGAAATAGTTTTTGGATATCTTCTGGAGCAATACCGATACCCGAATCAGCGATCGAGAAAGCAATTTGGCTAAGAGAGGTTGATATGGCATTGCTTTCAAAGCTTTCCACTTTTACTTCTAAAGTTACGCGTCCTCCTTCAGGTGTAAATTTCACGGCATTGGTCAATAGGTTAATCAATACCTGTCGCATTCGCAGTTCGTCTACTTCTATTGCATTCAAGTTATCTGGAATTTGAGTAATTAGCTGAATGCCCTTTTTGAGTGCCATTTGCCTGACAAAAGTGAGACTAGTGTCGCAGAGGGTTTTAACGAATGTATTTGCGATTTCCAGTTCTAACTTTCCTGCCTCAATTTTTGCCAGGTCAAGAATATCGTTAATCAGTTCTAGCAAATGTTGTCCGCTACGCTCGATCGTAGCGATGGATTTTTTTTGCTTTTCGTTAAGCGCACCAAAAACCTCATCTTGCAGACCTTCAGACATGCCCAGAATGGCATTGAGTGGGGTGCGAAGCTCGTGGCTCATATTTGCTAAAAACTCATCTTTAAGCCTCGTAGCACGCGCCAGTTCGGCATTTGCCAGTACGAGTTGCTCTTCTGCTTGCTTGCGCTCTGTAATATCTCGTATGGAAGTCAAATACGAAAATTGGTTATCCCAGTCCATCTCAGAAACCACTACTTCTCCTACATCAATTTTGCCATTCTTGCCTAAGATAAATATCTCAAAGGGTTTATTGAGCGTGATCGGAACCCCTAAGTCGAAACCATTCAGTTGTTCGGGTTGCATCCCAAACATCCTTCCTGCTGAGGGATTAGCAAAGACTACCTGTCCGTAACGATTGAGAATGAGGATGCCATCCGAAACAAGATCGACAATCAAATTGAGATGGGTTTCACTGGCTGCAAGAGCCTCTGTACGCCGCTCTACTCTTGTTTCCAGTTCGCGATTTAGCTGCAGTAGTGCCGCCTCTGCCCGTTTGCGATCGCTGACGTCTTTCACAAGGGAAAATCGGGCAGGTTTACCTTCCCAATTAATCAAATGAGACGTTATTTCTACATCAACGATCGTGCCATCTTGCTTTCGGTGTTGCCATTCACCAGAGTAGGAAGGCGATTGCAGGTTGCTCAGAATTCCTTCTAGTTTAGGCACATCCTCTACTGGACGAATATCTCTAATTGTCATGGCAAGGAAGTCTGCCTCTGAGTAGCCATAATGCGCGATCGCCGCACGGTTTACTGCCAGAAATGCCAGTGTATCTGTCTCATAAATCCACATTGGGTTGGGATTGTTTTCAAACATAAACCGATATTGCACTTCTGAGCGCGATAAGGCTGCTTCTACCTTTTGTCGCTGAGCCAATTCGGTTTGCATTTGTGTCAGGACGGTTGCCTGCTGAAGAGCAATGCCAATATGTGCGGCTAATTGTTGAAGTAAATCTACAGCAGATGCTTCCCAATGGCGAGGTTGGGCGCACTCCTGTGCGGCTAATAAACCCCAAAGCCGATCTCCTTGTAAAATGGGTACTACAATAATCGCTTTTACCTGAATTTGCACGAGAAAATCGCGGTGGCATTCCGTTAGAACAAAGTTAATATTGTCTGTAACTTGAATCCGTCCATTTTTATAGGGTTCCACCATAGCTTCCCCGAAATGCGTATCGGTGAGAATTCTTCCCAATAGCGAATCGCAACCACGCGCAACAGATTCGGCTACTACGATGCCGCTCCAGTCAGGTTCAAACCGATAGGCAATTACGCGATCTGTATGCAGAAACTGACGAATTTCAGTGACTGTGGTGTCAAGTATCGTTTGAAGATCGAGAGAGGCTTGAATGCGGTTGGCGATCGAGGTTAATAACCATTCGCGGGCAATTTGGGCTACTTGGGTTTGCTGCTGCGATCGCAGGGCATCTGCTCTTAATAAGCTTTCTAACGTCAGCAGCCCAATGGGATACTGGCGATCGTTTAACAGGGGTAAATGATGAATGTGGTGTTGATGCAGCAAATTGAGAGGGGCTGCTAAGTCCTGAAACCGATCGAGATCCAGCGTTATCACTGGCTGAGTCATGACTTCGGCAACGGATATTTTGGTATAGTCCTGCCCAGTTGCCATTAGCCTGACTAGATCTGTCCTTGTTAAAATTCCCACCAACTCAGACGCTTCTACCACTAGAACACAACTATAATCGCCCTGGTGCATCAAACTAGATGAATCTTTCAGGGAAGACTCAGCATAAACGATCAGTAAATTTTGAGCGATTGCCTGTTCTAGTTCATCGGGGATAGCCATTTTTGTTTCTTAGGACATCTTTAGTTTTCTTGTGGTAGGCTCTAATATTCTAATTACCGATTAGAGTCCGCCCCATGACTACCCCTTAGTATAGCAAGTTCAGTCCAACCCATTAATAGCTCCTATGACAGGGAAAGTGTTGGCATCGGAATCTCCTGGATATCCTGTAATCTTACCACTCCATTTCATCTCTTGGAGTATCTTGCGAATCCAATTTTGCATTAGACTGTACGGTTCGTCCGCAAGCATTCATAAAAAATCACCCAAGGCTAAGTTCGGGTGAGGGTAATAAACTAAAGTCCTAAGGGAGCATACCCCCTAGCCTGAATAATTCATCAGGGAGAGAAAGTGGAGAAAAAAAAGAGCCTAAAA
>NZ_JAZBJZ010000028.1:0-49131 GCF_036349135.1 Tumidithrix elongata BACA0141 | reverse complement strand
TATAACTTTGGGGGCTTTTTTTCTACCCTAAACTTCTCAAACACGCTCTTAGATAAAAACTCTGATAAGGTTAGCGAAATCAAGGAAAAGCTTAAGCTGATAGATTGGTTTGAAGATTTTAAAATACCTGAAGATTCATTTGGTGAAGAAAGAAGCATTCAAATCAAAGATAAGTATTTAGATGAAAGCCTACCTTACTTCTATCAAAAGAGCTCTAACGAAGGCTTTTTGTTCTTAGTATTTTATTTTACGCTGTTTATCAGTAAGAAAACTCCTAAATTCTTCGCGATTGACAACATTGATGCTTCTCTTAACCCCAAATTGTGCAGTAGATTGGTTAAAGAGTTAGTCGAGCTTGCAATAAAATATGACAAGCAAGTTATCTTGACAACCCACAATCCAGCAATTTTGGATGGTTTAAATTTAGATGATGACGAGCAAAGGCTTTTAGCGATTTATCGCAATAAAGACGGACATACCAAAGCCAAACGCATTCTCAAACCTGAACCATTGGAAGGACAACAACCCGTGAAATTGTCCGAAGCGTTTATGAGGGGCTATATTGGTGGACTTCCTAAAGGTTTTTAGTTATGAAGAACACTTTCGCAGGAGTTACGGAAGGAATCACCGACCAAAAAATTATTGAGAATATTTTAGCTGGATATTTCGAGTCTCGCAATCTTGATGTGAACTGGCTGCAACCCTTAAGAGATACGACGGATGCAAATAGATCTAGGAATTTTGGTGGCTGGAGTCAGGTTTTTGAGTACTGTCGATCGCCTAATTTCAGAGAATCGTTTCAATTCAACGAATATGTGATTGTTCATATCGTTACGGATGTCTCTGATGAGTATTATGGCGTCCCTCATCAAGATGAAAATGGAGAAATTCCTCCCGAACAGCTCATTGAGAAGGTAATTGAAAAGTTTAAAAGTGCGATCGGTGAGGACTTTTACGGTCAATGCGAGGATAAAATCATCTTTGCGATTGCTGTTCACTCCACAGAATGCTGGCTTCTTCCCTTGTATTACGCCGATAACAAAAAATCAAAAATCAAAAGTTGTTTATCCACATTAAACCAAGCCCTTCAAAGTAAAGAGGGCTTTACGATCGATCCTAACAATAAAAATCCACATTATTATCAGAATATTTCCAGCAAATACTGCAAACAAAAGACTCTATTGAGTTCGTATAAACAGAATCCCAGCCTCAAAATCTTTATCGAGGAAATTGAAAAGAGAAATATCGTCATTGAAGAAGACATTTGATTTTGACTTGTCGATAGGTTAAGCTTCTGCTTTTGCTTCCTGCTTCTGTCATGGTTTGGGTTAGGACTTTTTTATGGGTTTGGCTTAGCCTTTGAGGTGCATCCCAGAAACAAAGGCTTATAGGGCTATAGTTAAGTTTCTTAACAAGTTTTTGTAAAGATTTTGAGATAAGGGGTCGAAAACTGTTTGAATATTAGATGGGTTTCTGAATCTCAGATCGTTAAAACCCCAAAAACGTTTTTTCATTGAAAACTGAAAAGCCAAACCATATAAATCTCATATCTATCTTAAAGTCTCATACTCCATAACCTTCCTATGCCTACCACAACTCGCACAATCCAAATCGGTTCTCGTAAAAGTCAACTTGCACTTGTACAAACTTACTGGGTTCAGGCAGAGTTGCAAAAAGCACATAGCGATCGCACCTTTGAGGTACAGACCATGAGTACCCAAGGCGACAAAATTCTCGATGTGGCATTAGCCAAAATTGGCGATAAGGGCTTATTTACCAAAGAGCTAGAGCTAGCCATGATCGAACGTGAGGTTGACTTAGCCGTGCATAGCTTAAAGGATTTACCCACCAATCTTCCTGAAGGTTTGATGCTTGGTGCAGTCACCGAACGCGAAGATCCTGCGGATGCCTTAGTGGTTCACGAAAAGCACAAAGATAAGCAGTTAGATACCCTGCCCGAAGGCACGGTGGTGGGGACATCATCCCTACGTCGTTTGGCACAACTGCGTCACTACTATCCCCATTTAACCTTTAAGGATATTCGCGGAAACCTCAATACCCGTTTGCAAAAACTAGATGCAGGCGAGTTTGATGCCATTATTCTTGCCGTAGCAGGTCTACAGCGTTTGGGCATGGGCGATCGCGTCCACCAAATCATCGATCCCGAAATTTCGCTCCATGCGGTCGGTCAAGGCGCATTAGGGATTGAGTGCCGCACCGACGATCCAGAAGTGCTAGAACTATTTGCACCGATTATTCACTACCCCACCACGCAAAGATGTCTGGCAGAGCGCTCCTTTTTGCGCGAGTTAGAAGGTGGCTGTCAAGTTCCGATTGGTGTGAACACCACCATTGATGGCGATCGCCTCACGCTCAAGGGAATTGTAGCTAGCCTTGACGGTCAAACCCTCATAAAAGGCGATGTGACGGGCGATATTACCCAACCCGACGCGATCGGCATTGAATTGGCGCATCAACTCAAGGGTAAAGGCGCACAGGCAATTTTAGATGCCATCACCGCCGAATTTCGCGCTTAGAGCAGGTATGCAATGCCCTACCTTATTTAGACAAACTCGCATCCTTGATGCTGTTGCTCAAACCGATTACCTAGCGGAGGTTCTACTCGCGACCGATGGAAAGTTCCATGTTGGTGTGGATCGGGCACAGATTCCTGAAGGTACTGAGATAAGCGATCTCACGGGCTTAGTTTTAGGTACTGGGCTGGTCGATCTCTATAGCACCAGTGGCGAACCGGGCTTTGAGCAACGCGAAACCCTCGCTTCTTTAGCAGAGGCTGCTCGTCGTGGCGGCTTTGCTAAGGTTGGCATCTTACCCCACACGCAACCTGCGATCGATGATATTGCGGCATTGGAATTTTGGCGCAGTCAAAAGCACCTGCCCTTTATGCCTTGGGGTGCGATCACCAAAGGCTGTGAAGGCAAACAGATCGCTGACTTAGCTGAATTAGCGGAATTTGTGGTGGGCTTCACCGATGCCAAACCCATAGCAAATTTGGCTCTGGTGCGACGGGCGATGGAATATATCAAGCCACTAGGCAAACCGATCGTACTGATGCCACAGGATCTCAGTTTGGTTGCCAGTGGTGTCATGCGCGAAGGCAAGTGGTCGCTGCAATATGGTTTGTCTGGAATTCCAGATATAGCGGAAACTTCGGCACTGGCGGCTTTATTGGAGTTGGTTCGTCTCACCCATACACCGACGCACTTTATGCGAATCTCTTCAGCTCGCAGCGTGGAACTAATTGTCCAAGCCAAAGCTGACGGTCTTCCTGTCACCGCAAGTGTGCCTTGGCTCAATCTTTGGTTGGAAGATAAAGACCTGCATTCCTACGATCCAAATTTACGCTTAATTCCTGCACTGGGCAGCGAAGCCGATCGCAGGGCCTTGATTGCTGGGGTTAAGTCTGGCGCGATCGATGCGATCGCGATCGATCACACGCCCTATACCTACGAAGAAAAGACCGTAGCCTTTGAAGTTGCGCCTGCGGGGGCGATCGGCCTAGAACTAGCACTCCCGATGCTCTGGCAGCAGTTGGTTGAGACTGGTCTTTTGACTGGGTTGGAACTCTGGCAAGCCATGAGTGCCCGACCCGCTCAGTGTTTAAATTTGAATTCCGACCAGTTATCTCTGCAAACCCTATTCGATCCCAATCAAAGTTGGACGGTGACGGCAAGCGCGATCGCTTCTCTATCTCACAACACACCCTGTTTGGGCAAAGTTGCGATCGGCAAGGTAATTTAGAGTTCGGATTAAGGAGAGGAAGGTAAAGCCCATTCCACTTTTTGTCCTTATTGCTTATTCCGAATTTATGTCAGCTTAAGGTAATCTTCGCAAAATCACGATCGCGCCAGCCTCTTCCAACTTCTGTTTGGCAAAGATGGGATCGATGACCAAGTGCTCCAACGAGACTGGCGCAGATTCAACCAGATCTTTAGCATCTTTTAGCCCTAATCCTGTTAGTTCCCTCACCACTTTGATCGCAGCAATCTTTTGTACGGGAGGAACTTCGATCAAGGTGAGATGATTTGTCTCTATTTCAAGTTCGGAATGCTTGAGCAGCAGATCGACCTTTCGCTCTAGTTGTTCGATGCGCCAGTTTTGCGATCGCCGCGAAATGCTACTACGCCGATCGCCTCTGCCAGACAAGAAGATCAGCAATGCTCCTGTTAGCACAATAATCAAATATAAAGGCTCCATGCCCACTTCCTATAAAGCGATCGAGGCTAGCTTAGCATTTTCCAACTATTTCGGTAAGTATGTATAGCACCAACCAAGTTTTCAATCTAATTTAGAAAGATCTCTCAAATAAAATATAATTATCTCAATCCTGAAATTTTAATTAGCAATACAAGCTTTGCTAAAGAACTTATGTCTACTGATTATTTAACAGCGGAAGAACTGGTTACTCGAGGACTTGACAAGTCACAGAAAGGTGATAATCAAGGAGCAATTGATGACTTCACTCAAGCGATAGAACTCGATCCTAATTCTGCCATTGCTTTTAAGAGCAGAGGTGATGCAAAATATTGCGATGATACAGATGGAGCAATCGAAGACTATAGTAAATCGATAGAACTCGATCCTAGTCATATTACAGTTTACTACAATCGGGGTCTTTGTTTCAATAGCTCCTTTCAGTGTCAATCAGCTCTCGAAGACTTCTCAAAGGTAATCGAGCTCGATCCAAATTATTCTGATGCTTATCATCATCGAGGTCTTGCTCACTTTGAGTTAGGCAATTATCAAGAAGCAATTGATGACTTCACTAAAGCGATGTCATTCAGTTCCTATAAAACCCTTTCCTATTACTATAAAGCGCTCAATTACATCTATAGAGGATCTGTCCGTTTGAGCATGGGTGATAAACAAGGTGCAATTGAGGATAGTCAGAAAGCAGCAGACATATGTTTGAGTGACAATAGGATGGAAGCTTATCAAGTTACTTTAGGGCACCTCTATTAATTGGCTTATTCTCAATAAAAAGAACCTGAAAGCCTTGATGCTTCGTCTGTATTCTCAATTATTTTGAATTTTTAGAGGTGCCCTTTAGATAGAATTAAAGAAATTCAGAAGCAGTAATATGAAAAGCTCTACGACTAGTCAAACACTTGCTCTTGTGCCCTTCTGACTATCTCACTACTGGATGCTACATTAGTTCGTGACTTTGGGAATTACCTCTAGAGATACCGCGCAAGCCTTGAGTTCAGGCTGCTTAGAGTCAGGATCGGCATGGGAATGTGTCAGGGCATTGATCTCAGCATCTTCTGCCCACAAGGCTCCCCAGTGCATTGGCATAAACACGACTCCTGGAGCGATCGCCTCCGTAATTAGGATTGGCAATTTAGCAGAACCGCGCACGGACTTAATCAGTACAAAATCCTCTGGTTGCAAACCCAACTTATTAGCATCCTTAGGGTGGATTTCTAGGAAAGGATTGGGGTACATTTGACAAATCTTATCGGTACGCCCTGTACGGGTTTGGGTATGCCAGTGACCGTATAGCCTGCCGTTGGTGAGAATATAGGGATAGTTCTCATCGGGCGGTTCCGCCAAGCCATGACCGTGATACGCCCCAAATCTAGCTTTCCGATCGGGGGTGTGAAACTGCAAATCGCTATAGAGTCTTTGAGATTCTTGCACGTTCGCATGATGTTCGCGATCGGCAGGGTAGGGCCACTGGAGGGGGCCTTCCTTGTCTAACAGCTCGTGACTCAAACCAGAATGATCGCAGGGGCGATCGCGGGTAATCTGCACAAACTCAGCATAGACTTCACTGGAGTTTTGGAAGGGGAACTGTGCGGCAAAACCCAAACGGCGACCGACTTCGGCAAAGATTTCCCAATCATGTTTCGCTTCCCCCTTGGGCGGTTGAAAGCTGCGACAAAGGGTAACGCGGCGCTCAGAGTTGGTCATAATCCCTGTCTTTTCGCTCCATTGCGTCGCAGGCAGCAATAAATGTGCGTAGGCTGAGGTCTCAGTGGGATCGTAGGCATCTTGATAGATTGTGAAAGGCGATCGGCGCAGGGCTTTTTTGAGCCGCACCAAGTCAGGCAAACTCACGGCAGGATTGGTTGCGGCAATCCAAAGAAGTTGCACCTCGCCCGTTTCTAAGCCCCTCACGATATCCCCTGCAACGCGCCCAACATGGGGAGAAATCCTTCCTGATGGCAATTGCCAGAATGCTTCCAATTCTGCACGATGGTCGGGATTCAGGACAGAGCGATAGCCAGGTAGTAGATGAGCTAATCCGCCAGCTTCCCGTCCTCCCATGGCATTCGGTTGCCCTGTAAGCGAAAAAGGCCCAGCTCCAGGCTTGCCAATCTGTCCAGTCATCAGATGTAAATTGACGATCGATTCCACCTTCGCCGTACCCTGCGTAGACTGATTCACACCCATCGACCACAGAGACAATACGTTCGTCGCATTTGCCCAATATCTTGCCGCTATCTCTAATGCCTCTGTGGTAATGCCGCAATGCTTCGCCACAACTTCAGGGGGATAGTCCTGAATCACCGATTGAAAAACTGCAAAGCCATTGGTATAGCGATCGATGAAGGCGCGATCGCACTTCCCCCATTGCCACAATAGATAGGCAATTCCATTCAGCAAGTGAATATCGGTTCCGGGAAGAATCGGCAGGTGCAGATCGGCAACAGCAGCTGTTTGCGTGCAACGCGGATCGACAACGATCAGCTTGACATTGGCATCTTTCTTATGACGTTTGCGCAGGCGATTAAACAGAATCGGATGGCATTCAGCCATATTGCTGCCAATAATAAAAGCACAGTCCGTCAAGTCTAGGTCGTCATAGCAACAGGGAGGCCCATCGGATCCAAAGCTCTTGATATATCCTGACACCGCCGAAGACATGCAGAGACGCGAATTGGCATCAAAATTATTGGTGCCTAGGCATCCCTTGAACAGTTTCTGCGCCACATAGTAATCTTCCGTTTGGAATTGACCCGAACCATAGACGCATAAAGCATCGCAACCTATGGTTGCGATCGTGGATTGAATTTTATCGACAATCAGCCCGAAAGCCTCATCCCACGAGATCCGCCGAAACGGATCGTCTAAGGATGCTCGAAACTGGGGATATAGCAAGCGATCGCGTGCGATCGACTCGGCAATGGAAGCCCCCTTGATACAGACCATACCCTGACTGGAAGGATGGGAGCGATCGCCTCGCACCTTAAATCCTTCTGGTTCTTTTGAGCGCTCGTCTACCGCTTCTAACCCGCAACCAACGCCACAGTATGGACAGAGTGTTTTGGTAATCGCAGACATAGATCCTGTATGCGTCAAACCGCAACCTCTTGTGTAGCCGTAAAGCCTCGCTCAAGGTCAAAGGCGATCGCTTCGACAGCGCGAGCATAGGAAAACTGTTGCAGGGATGCCAAAGGATTCGTCGGATCGAAGGTAGAGCCATCTGTGAGCGCAAAACTAGCCATGGAGTCAGCACCCGTATCAATTTCCAGTTCGCTGGCAGCTCGGTGATAGACATTCATACATAACATGCGATCGAGAATCTGGTCGTAATTGCTGGGAAAAGGTGTGAGTCCCCATCTTGCCATTTGGGTCAGAACCCAAAGTTGCTCTCGACGACTGGGGGCATTGTCAACCAAGAACTCGCAAAAATCCTTGTAGTAGCGAGATTCGCCCGTACCGACGCGATAGGGTCCCGCAAAACCAGATCGAATACATACGGGTTCCATATTCAGGAAGCTCGGTCTCGCTAAGGTGAGAACGACTTCATCGCGGTTTTCAAATGGTTGGCAAAACTGACAAGCCTCCAAGAGGGCTTTCACTAAAGCCAGATGAGTATTGGGATATTTCTCTGCCCATGCTTGGCTTACGCCCAAGACCTTCTCAGGATGTCCGTTCCAAATATCTAAATCTGTCGCGATCGCAAATCCTACTCGGTCTAATGCCGCGCGTGAATTCCAAGGTTCTCCCGAACAAAACCCGATAATATTTCCTGCCATCAAGTTGGAGATCATTTGTGGCGGGGGAATTACCACGATATCTACATCACGATCGGGATCGATGCCTCCACTGGCGAGCCATTGTCGCAGCAAGAAGTTATGCATGGAAGCGAGATGCACAGTGCCAAAAGATGGGACATACTTCGTGCCAGCATCCTTAAAGCTATCGATATATTGCTTGAGCGTGGCTAGATCGCGAACACCTGCTTCTTGCAAGGTTTTGCTAATCGTAATGGCATTGCCGTTGCGATTGAGCGTGAGGGCAGTCGCTATGGGCATGGGTGGTTTATTCCCCATCCCCAACGTCAAGGCGAGAGGCATGCCCGTAACCATCTGTGCAGCATCTAGACGACCATCGCGAATGCCTTCTGCCAGACCATTCCAGCTACTTTCTCTCGATAAGTTAACTTCCAAACCATGCTTGGTGAAGAATCCTTTTTCCTGCGCGATCACAAAGGGAGCGCAGTCTGTAAGCGGGATAAAACCAATATTGAGATTGATTTTTTCGATATTGCCCCGACTGATCGCCGCCGCAACCTGCCGCTGACCTTTTTCTGTTTTAATCTTCTTCTGGATGTTGAGGAATTCCACAATTTCTCCCCGCATCCGATAGTAGCTGGGATTGTTGATCACCTCTAAGCGCTTGCGCGGACGGGGTAAATCCACTTGCAAAATCTGTCCGACATGCGCTGCAGGACCATTGGTCATCATCACGACGCGATCGGACAATAGCAACGCCTCATCGACATCGTGGGTAATCATTACCGCAGAAATGCGATTTTGGTTGCAAATTTCCATCAACTGTTCTTGCAGGCGACCTCTGGTCAAGGCATCTAAGGCTCCAAACGGCTCGTCAAGTAAGAGAACCTTAGGGCGAATTGCTAAGGCACGGGCAATTCCAACCCGTTGCTTCATTCCCCCTGAAATCTCTCTGGGAAGTTTATCTGCTGCCGCCCGCAAACCGACAAGGTCGATATGTTCTTCAATAATTCGATGCCGTTCTGACTTAGGCAAATGCCGCAGTACTCGATTTACGCCTAAGGCAATATTTTGTCTGACATTCAACCAGGGTAAAAGCGAATGATTTTGAAATACAAGCATCCGATCGGGACCTGGATCTCTGACCTCTCTTCCTTCCAAAACCACACCACCCGCAGAAGCTCGATCTAACCCCGCAAGAATGTTAAGCAAGGTGGATTTGCCACAACCAGAGTGACCCACAATGGTGACAAACTCCCCTTCGTTAATTTTGAGATGCGCGTCTTTGATGGCAACATAATCGCCTTGTCTGGAATGAAAGACCCGATCGACGTGGTCAATTTCTAGAAAGTTTGACATGATTCAATCTTTAGCGAGTGATTTTAATGTGAGGCGAGAATAAAGCGGCTCTAGTCATTTTTTTAGACAACTTCTCTAATGATCTTCTGTAAGCGCATAGCGATTAAACAGAAATTCCAAAGCATGATTGCGCAGGGTAAAGAACCTTGGATCCTCCATGATTTTGGCGCGATCGCGAGGACGCTCAAATGGCACCTCGACAATTTCTCCAATTTGGGCAGCAGGCCCATTGGTCATCATCACAATCCGATCGGACAAGAAAATCGCTTCATCAATATCATGGGTAATCATCATTACCGTGACGCGATGCTCCCGCCAAATCGTGAGTAGTTCCTCTTGCAATTCCTCCCGCGTCATCACATCCAATGCGCCGAATGGTTCGTCCAAAATCAAAACCTGAGGACGAATGGATAAAGCGCGGGCGATCGAAACCCTTTGCCTCATACCACCTGATAGCTGTTTTGGCTTCTTATTCGCTGCTTCTAGCAATCCCACCATTTCTAGGTTTTCCATCACAATGCGATGCTTTTCTGCCTTGCTCTTGTCAGGGTAGACCGTCTTGACTGCCAAGTAAATATTTTCATAGGCAGTCTTCCAAGGTAACAGCGAATAGTTTTGAAAGACGACCATGCGATCGGGACCTGGCTTGGAGATCAGCTTTGACTGTAGTCGAACTTCGCCATGAGTGGGTTTTGTGAAACCAGACACCATATTCAACAGTGTTGATTTACCGCACCCTGAGTGACCAATTACACAAACAAACTCAGATTCATACACAGTGAGGTCAATTCCTTCTAAAACTGTGAAATCACCTCTGGGCGTGTTGTAAATTTTGGAAACAGATTCAAACGTAAGAAAAGGATCGCGCGCGATCGCGGAGTTTGGGTTTGTACTGTTAAGGGTCTGCATAGAGAATTGCAAGTTTGAAGAATTTGAATTTTTTGTTCGCATTGATGGTGTTGTTGAATGAGTTAGGTTTCACAGATTTTTGGTGAAGCCTACAAATCATCAACTATGGCTAAAATCAGCTTTCTGATTGAACTGCAAATTTGCCAATATAGAAGATAATCTTGTCCAGTAGCAAGCCCACGATGCCGATATACACCATGCAGAGAATTACTTCACTAATGTTGCCAGCATTATAGCTATCCCAAATGAAAGAACCAATACCAATGCCACCCGTGATCATTTCGGCAGCCACAATTGCTAGCCACGATAGACCAACGGCAATTCTTAAACCTGTGAAGATATATGGTGCTGCGGAAGGGAGTAAAATCGTGAAAAAGTATTCTGCTTTTCCTAATTGTAAAACTCTAGCTACATTTCGATAATCTTGGGGAACCTGTTGTACTCCCACTGCAGTATTAATAATGATCGGCCAGATTGCAGTAATAAAGATTAAGAAGATTGCTGAAGGTTCTGCCTTACCAAATACTAGTTGTGAAATTGGCAACCAAGCCAAAGGTGCAACTGTGCGTAAAACCTGAAAAATCGGATCAAGCATCCGAAAGATCAGAACATTTGTGCCAATCAAAATCCCGATTGCCGTGCCAATACTTGCAGCTAAAGAATAACCAATGCCAACTCGTTTCAAACTGGTGAAAATGTGCCAACCTAAACCTTGATCGTTAGCACTCTTAATATACCAAGGGTTAAAAATTAGGTGCTTGGTATCGGTGATTACCTTAAACGGACTGGGCAGACCATTTTTACCCTGCGTCAAGCTAAATATATGCCATATCATCAGGCAGGCAACTAAACCAATAATGGGAAGAACTATATAGCTTGGGTCTTTAAACAGTTGACCCATCCATTTTGAAAAAGCAGATTCCGAAGAAGCTGACTTAGCTGACGAGGATTGTGCGGTCATAGGTTTTGAATATTCGTGAAATAAGGATTGGGGAGCAAGTGTTCGAATCTTTAAGGGGTCGAAGGGTTAAAGCATTCGGGAATTACTTCCTGAATGCTTTTAACATAGGAAAGAAAGGTGATTGATTTTGAAGCGATTAAGGATAGCTGTTAACGCTTGCATATAAGGGATTCAGAGCGACTTCAACTATTCTCAATCAAGCTCTAAACCTTTTTGATTTTGAGAGATTTGAGATATGCCTCTGGTTTTTCAGGATCGAACTCAATGCCATCAAAGAACTTCTCAACGCCGCGCGAGTCAGACTTGGGAATTGCTGCCTCTTGCCCGATCGCTTTGGCACATTCCTTCCAAATATCAGAGCGATTTACCTTGTCGATAATCTTATAGTCTGTATCACCCGATAGAACACCCCAACGGATATTCTCGGTTAGGAACCACTTGTCATGGCTCTTATAGGGGAAAGAAGCACCATCTGTCCAGTATTGCATCACATGAGGACTGCTATCAACCACAGGCCGATCGTCGCCATACTTAAAGCTGCCCTTAGAGCGATCGATGATGTCTGTCACGGGTACTTTAATCCAGTCTGGCTTGGACATAATCTGGCACATTTCCTGTTTGTTCTCAGGTTTGTCACACCACATTTGTGCTTCCATGATTGCTTTCACAAGTGCCTTCGTAGCTTTGGGATTCTTCTCCACAAAATCAGCTCGCATCGCAAATGACTTTTCAGGGTGACGATTCCATATCTCGCCTGTAGTTAAGGCAGTATAGCCAATATCTTGGTTGACCAATTGCAAGTTCCAAGGTTCGCCCACACAGAAACCATCCATATTCCCTAACTTCATGTTGGCTACCATTTGGGGAGGTGGAACTGTGATTGTTTTTACATCATTGTCAGGATCGATGCCACCAGCAGCCAGCCAGTACCGAATCCACCCCCAGTGCGTGCCTCCAGGAAAGGTCTCAGCAAAGGTCATCGGCGTTCCTGCCGCTTTCGCTTTCATCACTCTCTCTTTAATTACAGAGGTGTCAAGGCGGAGTTTTAAATCTTTATAGGTATTGGCAACAGAAATTCCTTGACCGTTCACATTTAACCGCAACAGGATATTCATCGGAATGGGCTTGTTCCCTTTGGTGATTTTACCTAAGGAAATCAAATAGGGCATGGGTGTTAGGATGTGAGCACCATCAATCCCCCCATTTTCCGCGCCTAGCTCTAAGTTGTCACGGGTGGCTCCCCAAGACTTCTGTTTGATCACTTCCACGTCAGGCATGCCATACTTGGCAAACATTCCTTTCTCTTTGGCGATCGCTAAGGGCGCAAAATCACTGAGGGCAATAAATCCAAGCTTAGCTGTCTTTACTTCTGGCGCATCAGCAGCACTAACATTCACAGCAGGAGTTGCCGAAGAGGAAGTTGATGTAGAAGCAGTGGTTGATGTAGCGCTGGGCGGTGCTTCTGAACCGCAACCATGAACCAGAAAAGTTCCCAGTGTTGTCGCACTGGCAGTAAGCATAAATTTACGACGTGAAATGTTACTCATGTTTCTGTTTTTTTTGATTATGAATTATTGATTCGATATTCCTGCATTGGGAATTAGACTACCGCTACTGGCTGACTTGCGACCAAATATTTTGGCGTTGCACCAAAATGCTCGATCAGTAACTTCCCTACTACATCTCTTAGATCTTCGCAGGGAACCTTTTCCATCACACAGGTGCCAAGGTGAGCATCTTTGCCAACCTTACCGCCCATGTAAATATCGACGCCATCAACGACTTTTCCATCTTTACGTGCTTTACAGCCCGCAAAACCAATATCCGCCACCTGAGGCTGTCCGCAGGAGTTAGGACAACCACTCCAATGGATGCGAACAGGTTGAGGAACTTTCAAGTCTGCTTCCAGTTGCTCGATTAATTCGAGCGCGCGGTTCTTGGTTTCGATGATCGCAACAGGACAGAATTGACTTCCCGTACAAGAAACCAGCGAACGCCTCAGGTTTGTGGGACTGGCAGAAAACTTCTCAAGCAATGGATCTTTAAGTAAAGCTTCAATGCGATCGTCGGGAATATTAGGAAGGATCAGGTTTTGCTCAACGGTGAGTCGTAGTTCTTTACTTCCATAGGTGTCAGCTAACCTAGCAAGTTCAAACAAGTCAGATGCATAGGCTCGACCGACTGGAATTTGCAATCCTACGTAGTTTAAACCTGCTTGTTTCTGTTTGCAAACACCGATATGATCGCGTTTCTCCCATGCGATCTCATCCTTAGGTGCAGCAGGGATAAGAACTTTCCCAAATTGGGTCTCGACCTCAGAGCGAAATTTATCAATACCCCAAAGGTCGATGAGGTACATAAGGCGAGATTTCTGGCGATTTTCTCTCAATCCATTCTCACGATATACGATCAGAATCGCTTCGCAAAGGGCAACAACATCCTCAGGTGGAGCCCAAACGTTCAAAGGTACTGCCTCTGCAATGCGTTTAGAAGAAAAGAATCCACCTACAAGAACGTTGAATCCGAAAGTACTACCTTCATTTCCGTCTTTAAATGCAGGAATAAAAGCAATATCATTAATTTCCGCATGAATCGAGTTATCTCGACAACCACCGATCGCAATGTTAAACTTCCGAGGCAAATTGGTGAAGTCGGGATTTCCCTCACCATTTTTGGTAATTAGGTCTTGTACCTGCTTGGCAAGCTCGCGAGTGTCATAGAGTTCATTGGCATCAATGCCAGCAACTGGCGAACCTGTAATATTACGGACATTATCCATCCCAGATTGAACGCTAGTTAGTCCAACGGATTGGAAACGCTCAAAGATACTAGGCAGATTTTCAATCCGAATTCCTCGCATTTGTATGTTTTGGCGCGTGGTGATATCTGCCACGCCGTCATCTCCACATTCTTCAACAACTTTAGCCAAAACACGCATTTGATCGCTCGTGAGAATACCGTGAGGAATTCTCATCCGAATCATAAACTTCCCAGGTGTAGTCTTACGAAAAAATACTCCTAGCCATTTAAGCCGATGCTGTAAATCATCATCATCGATCGCTTCCCAACCAATTTCGGCAAAGCGATCGATCTCAGCTTTGAGAGCAAGACCATCTTTCTTCGCTTTTAGGTCTTCAATCTTGTTTGCCATTTCAGTTTCCTTGGCAGAGAGTTCAGCACAGAGAAAATATTAAGAAAAATCTCCATGGCATCTACGTTACTGAGATACAAGATTGCAATAGGTATCCAAGTTTACAAAAATTTACTTTACATGCAAATAGCACATTGGATCGATGCGTTTTTTGCATACAAAATCAGCATAACGAAAAAGTCCCCTTACTTTTAAAAGTAAGGGGACTGTCATCAAATTTATTTGAGATTTTAGAACTGAGTTAGATTAAACAGAGGATCTGTAGAACCAAAATTCATTCTCTTTAATCTCGTTAACCAAATGCCGTAGTTGTTGAGGCAATTACAAACGCCGCGTAGGTAAAGATATAACCAACCGTGAAGTGGGTTAAACCAACCAAGCGAGCTTGAACGATTGACAGTGCAACTGGCTTATCTTTCCATTGAACCAATTGAGCCAATGGTGTGCGTTGGTGCGCCCAAACCAAGGTTTCAATCAATTCTTGCCAGTAACCACGCCAAGAGATCAAGAACATGAATCCAGTTGCCCAAACTAGGTGTCCGAACAGGAAGATCCAAGACCAGACAGAGATGTTGTTCATGCCATAGGGGTTATAGCCGTTGATCAACTGGGCAGAGTTGAGCCACAGATAATCGCGGAGCCATCCCATAATCGTGACAGAGGTTTCGTTAAATTGTGAAACGTTACCTTGCCAAACACCCAGATGTTTCCAGTGCCAGTAGAATGTGACCCAGCCGATCGTGTTCAGCATCCAGAACATAGCAAGGTAGAAGGAATCCCAAGCTGAGATATCGCAAGTACCGCCACGACCAGGACCGTCGCAAGGGAAGCTGTAGCCAAAGTCTTTCTTGTCGGGCATTAGCTTAGAACCACGAGCATCTAGAGCACCCTTAACCAAGATTAAGGTTGTGGTGTGCAGACCTAGTGCGATCGCATGGTGAACCAAGAAGTCGCCAGGACCAACAGTCAAGAAGAGAGAGTTGCTGTCGCTGTTGATCGCAGCCAACCAACCAGGTAGCCAAACGTCACCGTGATTAGGCCAAGCCGTTGCAGCTAAGCTGTTGGAATTTGATAGCAATACATCAAATCCGTACAAAGCCTTACCGTGAGCAGCTTGAATCCATTGAGCAAACACTGGCTCGATCAAGATTTGCTTCTCAGGAGTACCAAAGGCTTGCATGACGTCATTGTGAACGTAAATGCCCAGCGTGTGGAAACCTAAGAATAGGGAAACCCAGCTCAAGTGAGAGATGATCGCTTCCTTGTGATCCAAAACACGGGCAAGAACGTTGTTCTTATTCGCTTCGGGATCGTAGTCACGTACCAAGAAGATCGCACCATGAGCAAAAGCACCAACCATCAAGAATCCAGCAATATACTGGTGATGGGTGTAGAGCGCTGCCATTGTGGTGTAGTCCTTAGCGATAAACGCATAGGATGGCATGGAGTACATGTGCTGAGCGACCAACGAGGTCAAAACACCCAAGGTTGCAAGGTGCCAACCTAATTGGAAGTGAAGTGATTCGTTGTAGGTATCATAGATACCCTTGTGACCAGCGCCAAGCAGACCACCAAAAGGAGTTCCAGCAGGAGGGTTGTGAGCTTCTAGAATGGTCTTCATGCTATGACCAATACCAAAGTTGGTACGGTACATGTGACCAGCAATGATGAACAGAACCGCGATCGCCAAGTGGTGATGGGCAATATCTGTAAGCCACAGCGCTTCGGTTTGAGGATGAAAACCACCCAAGAACGTCAGAATTGCAGTACCAGCACCTTGAGATGTACCAAAGATGTGACCCGCAGTATCTGGGTTTTGAGCGTAAACGCCCCAGTTACCTGTAAAGAAAGGCTGCAGACCAGCAGGGTGGGGAGCAACACTTAAGAAGTTATCCCAACCAACATGCTGACCGCGTGCTTCAGGAATTGCCACGTGGACTAGGTGACCTGTCCAAGCCAAAGAGCTTACGCCAAACAAGCCAGCCAAGTGGTGGTTCATGCGAGATTCTGCATTCTTGAACCAAGACAAGCTAGGACGGAAGCTTGGTTGGAGATGTAACCAACCAGCAAACAAAAGTACACCTGCCAAAATAAGCAACCAAAGTGAACCTGTAAAGAGTTCAGAATTGGTATGCATACCGATGGTGTACCACCAGTGGTAGACACCTGAATAGCTAATGTCAACGGGGCTAGTTGCGCCAGCTTGTGTATAAGCTTCAACCGCAGCTTGACCAAATTGAGGATCCCAGATTGCGTGAGCAATTGGGCGAGTGTTTAGCGGATCTTTGATCCACTGTTCAAAGTTACCTTGCCAAGCGACATGGAATAGGTTGCCAGACGTCCACAGGAAAATGATTGCCAAGTGGCCAAAGTGAGAAGCAAAAATCTTTTGGTAAAGATTTTCTTCTGTCATGCCATCGTGACTTTCAAAATCATTGGCTGTAGCGATCGCATACCAGATCCGGCGTGTAGTCGGATCGTTAGCGAGGTCCTGGCTAAATTTAGGGAATTTAGTTGCCATAGTTTTTATTATTTCTCCTCGCTATTATCCTAGTGCTCCGTATCGGGCTAGGAAGAATGCCCAAGTTGTCGCAATTCCGCCTAAGAGGTAATGAGCCAAACCAACAGCACGACCTTGAATAATACTCAAAGCACGGGGCTGAATGGCTGGAGCAACATTAAGCTTGTTGTGTGCCCAAACGATCGACTCAATCAGTTCTTGCCAGTAGCCGCGACCACTGAATAAGAACATGAGGCTAAATGCCCAGATAAAGTGAGCGCCCAAGAAAATCAAGCCATAGGCAGACAACGCCGAACCGTAGGATTGGATGACCTGTGAAGCCTGTGCCCACAGAAAATCGCGCAACCAACCGTTAATGGTTAAGGCACTTTGTGCAAAGTTATTGCCTGCCATGTTGGTGATTGAGCCATCAGCACCCACAGTACCGAAGATATCTGACTGCATTCTCCAGCTAAAGTGGAAAATCACAACAGAGATACAGTTGTACATCCAGAACAAGCCGAGGAAAACGTGATCCCAAGCCGAAACTTGGCAAGTGCCGCCACGACCAGGACCATCGCAAGGGAAGCGGAAACCTAGTTCAGACTTATCTGGAACTAAGCGAGAGTTACGAGCAAATAGCACACCTTTCAGCAAGATGAGCACTGTAACGTGAATGGTGAAAGCATGGATATGATGCACCAAGAAGTCAGCCGTACCCAACACCATAGGCGCAGCAGCAACCTTACCGCCAATGGCTAAAACGTCACCACCAAAGATGGGGCTAACGGAAGCAGAAGCATGAGGAGCTGTAGCACCAGCCGCTGCTGCGTGAATTCCTTGAACCCACTGAGCAAAGATTGGTTTTAGTTGAATTGCTGAGTCTGAGAACATATCTTGAGGACGACCCCAAGCTCTCATGGTGTCATTATGAATATAGAGACCAAAGCTATGGAAGCCAAGGAAAATACATACCCAGTTGAGGTGAGAGATAATTGCATCTCTGTGCTTCAAAACGCGATCGAGCAAGTTATTAACATTCTTAGCAGGATCGTAATCGCGCACCATAAAGATGCCAGCGTGAGCAGCGCCACCGCAAATCATGAAGCCGCCAATCCACATGTGGTGGGTGAACAGCGAAACTTGAGTTGCGTAGTCAACCGCAATGTAGGGGTAAGCAGGCATCGCATACATATGTTGTGCGACGATGATGCTCAAAGAACCCAACAAAGCTAAGTTCCAAGACAGTTGAGCGTGCCAAGAGGTTGTGAAGATTTCATACAAGCCCTTGTGACCTTCGCCAGTCAAAGGACCCTTATGAGCTTCAAGGATTTCCTTCATGCTGTGACCGATACCCCAATTGGTGCGGTACATGTGACCAGCAACAATAAACAATACGGCGATCGCAAGGTGATGATGAGCTTGGTCAGTCAACCACAAAGCACCTGTTTGAGGATTTAGTCCACCCTTAAAGGTCAAGAAATCAGAATAGGCTCCCCAGTTCAGTGTGAAGAAAGGAGTAACACCCTGAGCAAAGCTAGGGAAGATTTCTGACATCAAGCTAGAGTTGAGAATAAACTCATGAGGCAATGGGATTTGACTAGCAGGAACGCCCTTATCCAAATAGTAGTTAATTGGGATAGAAACGTGGATTTGGTGACCTGCCCATGCCAATGAACCCAAACCTAACAGTCCAGCTAGGTGATGGTTCATTACAGATTCCACATTTTGGAACCACTCCAACTTAGGAGCAGCTTTGTGATAGTGGAACCAGCCTGCAAAGAACATCAAACCAGCCATTACTAGACCGCCAATCGCGGTGCAAAGTAGTTGATATTCGTTGACAATTCCCGATGCTCTCCAAAGATGGAAAAGACCAGAGGTAATTTGAATCCCCTGGAAACCGCCACCGACATCGCCATTTAAAATATCTTGTCCAACTACGTTCCAAACGACTTGGGCGCTGGGCTTAATCCCTACTGGATTTGATAGCCAAGCTTCATAGTTAGAGAATTTTGCGCCGTGGTAGTACATACCACTGAGCCAGATAAAAATAACGCCCAAATGCCCAAAGTGAGCAGAGAAGATCTTACGGGCTGTGTCTTCTTCAGTAGTAAAGCTATCAAAATCATGGACATTGGCGTGAAGGTTCCAGATCCAAGTTGTAGTCTTGGGGCCCTTCGCTAAGGTACGGTCAAAGTGACCTGGCTTGCCCCACTTCTCAAAAGAAGTAGCTACCACATCACGATCGACAGATACCTTCACCTTTGCCTCTGGCTTTTGAGGAGTAATCGTCATTGAGTGTTCCTCTCAATCTTAAAGACAAGGATTCAAACGGTTTTGCTTTCTTACTCCCCTAGGGCTGAATCAATAAATGTGATAAGAACGGCTATAGGGGAGGTCGTCTGCGCTAGTCGTAATTATAGGTTCACGTTTGTACCAAGCTCGAAGCGGCTTAACAAATTTTTAGAATCCCTGAACCTAGCTTGCATGAACAATTGAGGGAGATCGTCAAGGATCGTTAAGAAACAACTCGAAATAAATCTTAATCATTCCTATTTACAAATCTTTGCACAGAGCTTCGAGCCCTCTCCAATCGCTGTCAAGAGGAGAAAACTTTGGGACACTGCCACTTTTTACAAGAGTTCTGAAATTTAGGGATCGCCCCCTTGTATCTTGAGCATAAGGCATCAAAAAATTTACACCTAAATTAACTCAGACTATTCCAACGTTCGGCCGCAGAAGCGATCGCTTGGTCGGTTGGCTTTTCTTTAAGCATGGCAAGTTGTAGCTCTTCGTAAATAATCTTGCGTAATTTTTCTAAATCCTTAACAGGCGGGATCAATACCTCAGACTGGGGCAGTTGAGACGCACTAATTACCCTGGCTCGGTCTAATACGTTCGCTTTATCGCCTAACTTAGCAAAATAGGGATCGGCGGCCGTCTTAATGGTCGAAGGCAGGGAGTTATCCACCTTAGAAAACTCAAGTTGGTTTTGACTGTTCGTCAGAAAGAGGGCAAATTTAATTGCCAAGTCTTTATTCACTGGGTTAGATGAACTATTGGGTACAACCACGTTCATCACTGCAGCACTCTTTTTGCCTGTAACCCCTGTAATTTGGGTCGAGACATCCGTAACTTTGTAAATGTCAGGCGCGTTTTGAGAAACCATCTGCAAAAACTGGGGCCCCGTAAGGAGTATAGCTATTTCCCCTGCCTGATATAGTTCGACAGCTTTGCGATGCCCTTCGGTCAAGATTTCACGGGGTATGAGTTGCTTATCAAATAAATTGACCCAATATTCAAATGCTGCCTTACCCGCAGCGTCATTAAAGCCTGCTTTTGAGCCGTTACTAAATAGGTTCATCCCCATCTGTACCATTGATTCCAACACCTGACCGCCATCCATCGTCAGTAAAAACGCATACTTACCTGTCTTTGCCTTAATTTGCTCGGAGGCTAGTGCGAGTTCGGCAAAGGTCTTGGGTGGCTTGTTAGGGTCTAAACCTGACTTCTGGAACAAGTCGCGGTTGTAAATTGTAATGTCCGTAGCCACGTACCAAGGCAGTCCAAAGGTCACCCCTTCCAGTTGGTTCGCCTTCCAGATATTCGGAAAGTAACTAGCCTGTTCTTCGGCTGAAGCAGCGATCGCCATGTCTACAAGGGCTTTTTTCTCAGCTAACTTCGTGGCAAATTGCGGATTGAGGTTAACCACATCTGGCGTTGTACGGGCAGCAAAGGAACTCAGGATCTTATTTTCCATCTCGCCCCAAGGCACATCTACCCATTCGACTTCAGCATTGGGGTTTTGTTTGACAAATGCTGAAATTAAGCCCGCCATATAGGCATCAAATTGCGGCTTTAGTTGCATTGTCCAAAAGACGATTTTGCTCTTACCGCTTACAGTCGGTTGCCCCGTTGATGAACCCGTGTTGGTTGCCGTTTGAGCACCACAAGCCCCTAGCAGAAAGAGTGTGGATAGTTGGACAAATTTTCTTCTAGGAAACTGCATTATCTAAGCTTTACCAATTTGTTTATAGATAGTTTGTAAAGATACAGGCATTGATTCACCAGCAGGCGCAGGTGATTGCAACTTTCAAGGGAAAACGATACTGAAGAATTTTAGCTCACCCTAAACCTAGAACAAGCTGACTCTCACCCGTTGGTGGCTTAAAACTTGAGCATATAGTTTTTCTAGTTGGCTGATATTGCTGTTGAGCGTGTATTTTGTCAGAACTCTTTGTCTGGCTTTATGCCCCAAGATACCGATCAGTTCGGGGTGCGTGACAAACAAGGGCAGCAACATACAGAGCTGGGAATAAACTTTTTGAGAGTCCAGCACCATACCAGCGCCATCGGCAATAACCTCGCCATCAGCACCCACATTCGTGGCTAGGCAAGCAACTCCACAGGACATTGCCTCTAGAAGTGACAAAGATAGCCCCTCCACAAAGGAAGGCAAAATAAATACATCCGTGCCCCGCAAAATTTCAATACGACGCGCTTCGGACGCAATAAAGCCCATCCAGATAATACTCGGATCGTTGCCATAGGTTGCTTTAAAGCTATTGGCTAAAGGGCCACTACCGACGATCGCCAACTTACAACCTTGAGGCATTTTCAACTTACGCCAAGCCTTTAAGAGAGCCTCCACGTTTTTTTCGGGTGCGAGTCTGCCTTGATAGACAAACAAGCGCTCGGCTTTGAGTTCTTCCTTAATATTGGAGTAACCAGGGGAAAATTTCTCGGTATCCACACCGTTAGGGATCACGGCGATACGACCACTGGGCACACCTAACCTATTAAGCAAATCTCGCTGCACTTGAGAAAAAATGATCACCTGATCGTAGTCAGCTAAAGAGGGGGCATAGATCTGATAGGTGAGTTGTTGTGTGCTAGAGGTGAAGTTACGCCGATTGACATCAAACGGCAGGTGAAAGGTCGCCACTAAAGGCAAATTTAGATCGGCACAAATTTCTGGCAAGCGAAAATCAAGCGGCGATAAGGCGAGGGAAGCGTGAACGAGATCGGGCTTGAGGCTGCGCAGAGCATCGACCAAAATCTTACTGGCACTAAAGGAGGGCACAGTATAAATTGTGGACTTGTAAAGAAATGGCAGAGAGACTTCCTGAGGCTCTTGAAGCGATGAAAAGAGAGGCGGATCTTGCGCTTCATCTACCTCTGGCTCTGCGGCAAAATGCAAAAAGCTAACGCGATGACCTCTGTCGAGCAAAGCATTTGTGATTTCACGACCGTATGTGACATTGCCACACACTGGCGTTTTTTTACCTAGCCATGCTATGTGCATGAATTACACCGAGTTTCGTAAAGGGTTTAGAAATGAGTTTAATAATTATTTATTTAGGATTTCTATAAGCAAATATACCAGTTATCAAGAGGCGAGTAGCATTCAGCTACGCTCGCGATCGGGAATAACTTGTAAATTTTAGGGATAAGTTGTTTTACAGTCAGGCAAGATGCCTGACCTACATGGATTCTTCGCAATCCTTCTCAACTTACAGCTTGCTTAAGGTGCTCCACCACAGACTCGATCGAAATATTGACCGTGGCTTTTGTGGCGCGTTCGACGATTTCGACCTTGCCCTCTGAGATACTGCGTCCCGTAACGATGCGATAAGGAATGCCAACAAGATCGGCATCTTTGAACTTTACGCCTGCCCGTTCGTCGCGATCGTCAAATAAGGTTTCAATGCCTGCTTGGTTTAAATCGGTATAAAGTTGCTCTGCGATCGCCATCTGCTCGGGGCTGCTGACATTGGGAACAACGATGATGGCATGATAGGGCGCGATCGCCGTGGGCCAGATGATGCCGTCCTTATCGTGGGACTGTTCGACCGCCGATTGGGCTAGACGGGACACCCCTAAACCATAGCAACCCATCACCAGTGGCACTTCCTCGCCTTGCTCGTTGGTAAAGGTGGCATTCATTGCCTGAGAATATTTTGTGCCCAACTGAAAAATGTGACCGACTTCAATCCCTCTAGCCGTTTGAAGGATCTGGGTATGATCGTGAACGGCGCGATCGCCCGGTCTAGCTTTGCGAATATCCACAACAGCGGGTAGCGTGAATTCTTTGCCCCAGTTTGCCCCGACCACGTGATAGTCGGTTTCATTTGCCCCAGTTGCAAAATTCTGCAATTCCTCTACAGTGCGATCGGCTAAACGCAGAAACTTTGGTGCTAAATTTTTTTGATTAGAGATATAGTCATCCGCTAAATCGGGAGAAATATATCCCACAGGCAGAGGTTTTGCCGCCCATTTTTGCATCATTTCAGCATCGGGAATCTGTAAGGCTAGTAAGGCTTTACCACCATAATTCCCTGCCAATTTCACAAGCTCGTTTTGCAGCTTAACTTCATTCACTTCTTGGTCAGCTCGAATACTAACCAGAACCAACACAGTCATGCCATTGTCATAGGTAGCCTGAAACAACACCTGTTTCACCGCTTGACTGGGAGTGCATTTCAGAGATTTGCACATCGTCTCGATCGTTGTGGTGTTGGGGGTGTGATGTTTCTCTAGCGTAGTGAATGCACTGGGCTTTGCTGGAAAGGGTAAGGAGATCGCTTTCTCCACATTTGCCGCATAGTTACCATCGGGCGTAAACAGCACCTCATCTTCGCCTGCCTCGGCAAGCACCATAAACTCTTGAGAGCCAGACCCCCCGATCGCCCCAGAATCTGCTTCTACTGCTCGAAATTTTAAGCCACAGCGCCGAAAGATATTGCTGTAGGCAGTGTGCATGTCGTTATAGGTTTCTTTGAGGCTATCAGTGTTTGTGTGAAAGGAATAGCCATCTTTCATAATGAATTCGCGCCCCCGCATCAGACCGAATCTGGGACGAATTTCATCGCGAAACTTGGTTTGCATTTGGTAAAGATGCAAAGGAAGCTGACGGTAAGAACGAATCATCTCCCGCGCGATCGCTGTAATCACTTCCTCGTGAGTCGGACCTAGCCCTAATTGCCGATCGCTGCGATCGTTAAGGGAAAACATGATCCCTTCAGCTTTGGTGTAGGTATCCCAACGACCAGACTCTTGCCAAAGTTCGGCTGGCTGCAATTGAGGCAATAGACACTCTTGTGCCCCAGTTGCATTCATCTCAGTTCGCACAATTTGCGATATCTTTTGCAAAACGCGCCACATCAAGGGAAGGTAAGCATATACCCCACCCGCAATGCGGCGAATATAGCCTGCCCTGAGTAATAGTTTGTGACTGGGTATTTCTGCCTCAGAAGGATCTTCGCGCAGAGTTACCCATAGCATTTGAGATAGACGCATTGATTGAGCTGCCTTTGGTGAGTGCCTTTAAATTAATCTTTGTGTTGATTTTAACTGAATGTGCAATCATTCCCATTGATTAGGAAGCGATCGGCATTTCTTAAAATTTCGTTGCAAGTCAGGAAGCGATCGCACGTTCTAAGCAAAGATTCGGTAAACTACCTCCATCAATAGTGATAACGGGGAACGGTTTCTTCTATGGGAAGACTATGGTATTTCGCCCAGGCAGTTTTGGGAATTCTGTTCCGTCACCCAGTTCTTGGCACAAGTGTAATTCCTGTGCTGGCTGACGGACGCATTGTGCTTGTGCGCAGGCGCGACTGTGGAAAGTGGGGATTACCTGGTGGCATGGTGCAGTGGGGCGAGGATGTTCACACAACTGCGAAACGAGAGCTTGCCGAAGAAACTGGGTTAGAGCTAATCAAAGTATTACGATTGGTAGGGGTTTATTCTTCCCCAGAACGAGATCCCAGAATTCACTCAATATGTATTGCTTTAGAAGCCGAGGTGCGTGGCGATCTCCACATCAACGATCGGTACGAGCTTAGTGATATTAAGGCTTTTGAGCTTTCAGCAATACCGTTTGGTAATCTAGCCCACGATCACGAACAGCAGCTTAAAGACTATCTTCAAAATTTAACCGTACTCGCTTAGACGATTAGATTTAGTTTTGATTTAGTACGCGATCGCACCCTTAGCCATTCGCAAGGATTTTACGGTCTGAATTACACAGTCCGCAGCGCGATCGATCTCTGCCTCGGTGTTAAAGCGACCGATGCCAAACCGAATCGACGCATAGGCAAGCGCTTCAGAATGTCCTAATGCCATCAAAACATGGGATGGCGAATTCTTAAACGAAGTACAAGCAGAGCCAGACGAAACTGCCATGACAGGCTGCAAACCCAAAAGTAAGGCTTGACCATCTACGCCCTCAAAACTAACATTGAGATTTCCCGCCAATCGTAGGGTGGGGTGACCGTTTAGATAAATCCGCTCTAGTTGAGAAAGCTGTTGCCACAAACGTTGGCGTAATTGGGTGAGTTGCATTTCTCCTGCGACTTGCGATTCTAACGCGATCGCGACGGCTTGGGCAAAACCAACAATCTGCGGCGTATACAGCGTTCCAGAACGCATACCGCGCTCGTGCCCCCCTCCATGTAATTGCGGTGCAAGTTGCACCCTCGGGTTACGTCGTCGCACGTATAAAGCCCCAATCCCCTTGGGCCCATACACCTTATGTGCAGTGATCGACATCAAGTCAATCTGCATTGCTTCCACATCTAGCGGAATTTTCGCGATCGCTTGGGCAGCATCAGTATGAAATAGAACTTGATGCGATCGGCAAATCTTGCCAATCTCTGCTAGGGGCTGAAGTACACCAATTTCATTATTGGCTGCCATCACCGACACCAATACCGTATCAGGGCGGATTGCCTGCTCTAAAAGCCCCAGATCGAGCAATCCATCAGGTTGCACGGGGAGATAAGTCACCTCAAACCCAAGAGATTCCAGATATGCACAAGGATCGAGGATGGCATTATGCTCCGTTCGCACCGTAATCAAATGCCGCCCTTTTTGAAAATAAGCTTCAGCAACTCCCTTAATAGCGAGATTGTTTGCCTCTGTCGCACCACTCGTAAAGATAATTTCTTCAGGGGCAGCATGAATTGCCTCCGCTAAAACTGCTCTAGACTGCTTGACGGCTGCCTCGGCTTCCCAGCCATAAAAGTGTCCGCTACTAGCAGGATTCCCAAATGACTCCCGAAAGTAAGGCAGCATCACCTCTAACACCCTCTCATCCACTGGTGTTGTCGCGTGGCAATCAAGATAGATTGGGCGCTGCATTTGTGCTTAAAATTTTAATTGCTGAACTCTTTGTTGAATTAAATTTTCAACCTCTACAATCTCAGATTTTGATTGGGGTACACCAAAAGTTTCTGGAGATGCATTGGCTGTAAAGCGATCGACAAAGATACGGAATGCAACTTTATCGCCAGGATGAGCAATGACATAGGCTCGCAATTCAGCTTTAGTCATGTTATTAAAATCAGGCTTCATCACAAAAACCTCCAACGACCATTGGGGTAGATCTCTATCTCTATGTTATCGCCAGCCAGAATGAAAACATTGCCTGTTCGCTCATCAAGCCGAACCATGAAGATAGGCATAAAAGTATTCGTTAGGGATTGGCATAGTGTTATACAGGTAATACCTTGATCGGCAGTCGGCAAAATCGACACTCTTGCAAGTAAATGACACTCAATCAGATCAGATTAGCAGATGTAGATGTTATCGAACGATCTTGCCAGCCTCCCGACATACACCTCTAAGCGTTAAACTGAGAGCGATACAATCAGTTAGTTCAATTATTTCGAGTTATGGCAATTTTTTTGTTAGAAGTTGGCACAGAGGAACTGCCTGCCAGTTTTGTGGTTGATGCATTAACACAATGGCAAGAGCGAATTCCTAAAAGCCTAAGCGATCGCCAACTGACAACGAGTAAAATTCAAGTCTATGGCACGCCGCGCCGCCTTGCAGTCACGATCGCAGGGTTACCCCTGCATCAGCCCGACCAAGTTTTAGAAGTTAAAGGGCCCGCGATCGCTGCCGCTTTTGCCAAGGGCGATCCCAAAGGCGAACCTACAAAAGCTGCGATCGGATTTGCCCGTTCCAAAGGGGTTGATGTCACCGATCTAACCGTAAAAGAAACCGACAAAGGCACATTTGTATTTGCCACCCAAAAGATTTTTGGTCGCCCCAGTGCCGAAATTTTGACCGAACTCGCCAGTGAATGGATTACAGGTCTGGAAGGCAAACGCCTGATGCGATGGGGAACTGGAGAATTGAAGTTTCCCCGCCCCATTCGCTGGTTGGTAGCACTCCTAGATCAAGAAGTTTTACCGCTCAAACTCGAAAACATTGAAGCAGATCGGCTCAGTCGAGGACATCGGGTGTTACATCCTCGCGCCGTCGTGATCGATACGGCTGGTGATTACGTTGCCACGCTAAGAGAAGCCTTTATCACGGTAGATGGGCAAGAACGGCAACGCCGAATCCTCGATCAAATTGCTGGCTTAGGAGAACTGATTGGGGCAAAGGCCGAAATTTCAGATGCCCTACTCGAAGAAGTTACCTATTTAGTTGAGTATCCTACCGCCGTTGTAGGGGAATTCGATCGCGAGTTTTTGCAACTTCCCACCCCAGTGATCAAAACAGAGATGGTGAGCCATCAACGTTATTTTCCGCTCTACTCAAATAGCGAACCCGATCGCCTGCTGCCCTATTTCATCACAATTTCTAACGGCGATCCTGAAAAATCAAGGCTAATTGCGGCGGGTAACGGTCGCGTCATTCGGGCAAGACTGGCAGATGGCAAGTTCTTTTACGATGCCGATCGCGCTGTGGCACTAGAGACCTTTTTGCCGCTTTTAGAGAAAGTCACTTTTCAAGAGCAGTTGGGTTCGGTGGCAAATAAAGTCGCAAGAATTCGAGAAATTGCCTCAGCAGTCATCCATGCCATCCCCAACCTAGAAACTAGCGAAACAGAACGGGCAGAGATCGATCGCACAGCGCAACTTTGCAAAGCCGATTTGGTCACGCAAATGGTGAAGGAATTCCCAGAGTTGCAGGGAATTATGGGGCAGTATTATGCCCAGTCCAGTGGGGAACCTGCAACCGTGGCGCAAGGGATTTTAGAACACTATCAACCGCGTGGGGCAGGCGATCGCTTACCGCAGTCTCTTACGGGCAAAATCATCGCGATCGCCGATCGCCTCGATACCCTAGTTGGCATTTTTGGTTTAGGCGTCATTCCCACAGGATCGTCCGATCCCTTTGCATTGCGTCGCTCTGCCGCTGCGATCGTCCAAATTGCTTGGGATAACGGTTACGCTTTAAATTTGCCACAATTGTTAAAGGCAGTTATCTATATATATAGCGAGCATAAACTACTATCGCATCCCCCCGAGACCGTTTTGGACAATCTCTATAAGTGGTTTAAACAGCGCTGCGAGACCCTGTTGCTCGATCGCACTTTAGATGGCATTGATTACGATCTGGTCGATGCCGTATTTGGTGTAGATGATCCTGACTATGCGATCGCTGCCTTAGATAATCTTGCCAAACTCCGCGATCGCGCCTTATTTCTTCAGAAAACCAGACAAGATACCGTACTGGGAGAAATCTACGAGGTCGTCAATCGCGCTACCCGTCTAGCAACACAAGGGAAATTAGCATCCGATGTCGTGGACATTCGCGCTGTCGTCGATCCCAAACGCCTGACTGAACCCTCAGAAAAAGCTTTGTATGAAGCGATCGCAGCCCTACCCAGCAATCCCAGCTACGAGCAGTTGATCGCATCGATTAAAGCGATCTCCCCGATTTTGGCGAAGTTTTTTGATGATGTCATGGTCATGGTTGAAGATCCGCAGGTGCAAAGCGATCGCTTGAATCTACTTGGCGTAATTCGCAACTACAGCCGCATCTTGGCAGATTTTGCTGCCATTCGTTCAGATAAAGGTTAGGCTTTGGCTTTGGTGGCTCGACTCCGCGCAGGCACCAAAGTCAAACTACCGTTAATACACAGGCAAGGTGAAGTGAAAACTGCTGCCTTGAATGCCTGCATCATCTACCCAAATCTGACCGTAATGGGCGCGAATAATGCGGCGACATAGCGACAGACCAATGCCATATCCATCGGCTTGATCGTCACGCTCTAACCGATAGCGATCGTCAAACACGCGATCGCGTTTCTCGGTCGGAATGCCAGGACCATTGTCTACAACTGAAACTTCGATTTTTTGAGCAGTGCGGTGCAGCACGTTTAACTCGATTTTCCCACCAGAGGGCGTGTATTTGATTGCATTCCCCAGTAAGTTCATTAAAACTTGGCGAATTCTCTCCTCATCGGCGTAAACAAGCGGTAGATCGTTGGGAATATCTGTAATAAAGGTTTGCTGCTTTGCCTCAAGGCTATTGATCAAGTAAAAATCATTCGATACGCTGGTGCATAGCTGGTCGAGACGGAGTTTTTGTCTTTGAATCTGAAACTCAGAACTTGAGCTGCGTCCTGCCTCTAAAATATCGGTGATCATGGCATCGGCGACCTTGATCTGACTGCGTGCATGTTTAAATAGATGCTTAGTCATCTTGGGATCGAGCTTGTCCCCACTGATTTCGATCGTTTCTAAGGCAAGCGATACGGCAGTGAGAGGATTGCGCAGATCGTGTGCCAGCATGGCAATCACCCGATCTTTAAAGCGGAGTTGTTCCTCTAGATCGGACTTGTCTTGGGCTAGCAAAAATACTTCATCGGCTAACCGAATCACCTCAGTTGAGTAAGCAAGACTATTACTTAGATCCTTGGTTTGATTTGACAGATCGAGGCTTTGCGCTTGTGTTTGCCAAGTGAGCCAACAGGTTTCTAACTGGCTAATTAGATTTTTGCCAGCAATGGTTTGACGTGGTGGTGGCGTAATCTTGACAAGAGCAGGTGTCATGACTACTTTAAACAGTTCAGCAAGTTGAGGCTGTCCTGTTACATTAATAACTTGCAGATCGGAGATGCAGCTTTCATCTCTTTGCAAAAATTGCTCCATCTCCCTGACTAACTCATTAGCACTGGGGCGCTCATCAATAAAGAGCAGTAGCTGAAGAGTTGACTTAGATGGAGTTGCACGCACTGAATTCCCGACCTAAAGAACTTAAGCTTAGTTTAACAATTATATAGTTGCTTGCATGACTTTACCTAATCAGCGTTGGCAGATTTTCTCACCTCAGCCTTATTTAGCCGAGTTCATCGCCACTTCAACGGGCTTATCGCCAATGCTGGCACAGGTATTGATCAATCGGGGCATGGATACGGTCGAATTAGCCCAGCGTTTTTTAGAGCCAGACAGCGAGCTTTTACCCGACCCCAAAGACGAATTTCAGGACTTAATTCCCAGCCTCGATCGCATTGAGAAAGCTATTCGCAGCCAAGAAAGCATCGCCATCTGTGGGGATTATGATGTCGATGGCATGACCAGCACAGCCTTGTTAATTCGGACATTCAGGGCATTGGGGGCACAGGCTGACTACGCCATTCCGAGCCGTATGACCGAGGGCTACGGGATTAACGATCGCATTGTCAGAGAGCTAAATAGCAAAGGGGTGACTTTACTGATTACGGTCGATAACGGCATCGCCGCCTACGATGCGATCGCTTTGGCAGAAAGTCTGGGTACATCGGTAATCGTCACCGATCACCACGATATTCCGATTGAATTACCCCCCGCCACAGCAATTTTAAATCCGAAATATAAAGTCAATCCCAGTTCGCCCTACGCCACAATCGCAGGGGTAGGGGTTGCCTATGTCTTGGCGTTAGAATTGGCAGATCGCTTCGGCAAGCGAGCCGAACTCGCCGATCCCTTACTAGAACTTTTTACACTGGGCACGATCGCCGATCTTGCCTCGCTGACAGGAATTAATCGCCGCCTCGTCCAAAAAGGGTTGCGCCTCTTGGCACAGTCGAAATTGCTGGGCGTTACGGCTTTAATTAATGAGTCTGGTATTGTCAAAGAGAAACAAACGGGGTTAAAACCCGAAGCGATCGGATTCGGCTTAGGCCCGCGCATCAATGCAGTGGGGCGGATTGGCGATCCTAGAACCGTGATCGATCTGCTAACTGCCGAAGAAATGGGGCAGGCGATCGTCTTGGCGCAAGAATGCGAAGCCACCAATCGGGAACGACAAATTAAGTGCGCTGAAATCGAACAGGAAGCGATCGCTTACATCACTGCCAAAATTCAAAGTAAAGAACTCGATTTAAAACAAGAAAAGGTTTTAGTTGTCGTCGATCGCGAAGTCAAAAAATTCTTGGCAGATCGAGCCAAGCCTAAGGGAACCAAAAAGAATACCAAAACGGAATCTCTTTCCGCTGAAGCAGGTTGGCATCATGGGGTAATTGGTATTGTTGCCTCGCGTTTGGTGGAAAGATATGGCGCACCTGTATTTATCGGCAGTGTGGAAGATGAGGCGTTGGAATTTGGTGAAGATTCGGAATTGAACCAAGAGGAGAACCACAGCAAAACTCGCTTCTCTGTACGCGGCATTCCCGAATTTCACGTATTCAAATCTTTGGAATTCATCAAATCCATTCGCGACAAGGGGGGTGGACATAAAGCAGCGGGCGGTTTCTCGATTTCCACTGCCAATCTAGATCTGTTGCGTCAAGCGTTAAGAGAATTTGCCGATCGCGAAGCGGTCACAGCCGAACATATTCAACCACTGATCGAAGTGGATGTGCTTGCCGATCTCGGTCATATTTCCATAACCCTGTTACAAGAAATCGATCGCCTTCAACCCTGCGGTATTGGCAACTCCGATCCCGTATTCTACAGTCGTGATGTGCGGGTGCTGGCTCAGCAACGTCGCGGCAAAGACAAAACCAAACACCTCGCCCTCGAACTCGATAAAGGAAATGGGGAGAAAATTAAAGCGATCGCTTGGCGTTGGGGAGAATACTGTCCAATTCCCGATCGCGTCGATCTGGCTTACAAACTACGGGCTAATCAGTGGCAAGATACGACTTCTGTGGAATTGGAAGTCATTGGAATTCGTACTGCCAGTCAAGATACCAGTCAAGATAATGACTATGCTGTGAATTCCACGCGGATGGAATTCGCTCGCAAGGATTGGCAACCGATTCTAGACTATAAACCTGCACCAAATTTGGAAGTAGTTCCCAAATGGCAAACCTTGGCGGAGGCAAGTAAACCCCTCGCTCGACCGATCTTGCTCTATGGCTACGATCGCCCTGCCCATCTATTTCAAGGGGATGTCGATTGCGATCGCCCGCGTCGTCGGTACACTTCCCTTGTGCTGTGGAGCTTACCCCCTTCAGCCACCCATTTACGTTGGCTGATTGCGTTGGCAAAACCCGAAGCCATTTATGTCGGCTCGCAAATTCCTCAAATCCCTACATCCGAGTCAATCTTAGAGCGAGCTGCTTTGGTCGTGGGAAGCGATTCCCTACGGGATGCATACTGCCGGCTCAACTTATTAGATCTGGCGCAGCAGTGGTGGGTGGCTCCCTGCACCATTGTGTCAGCCCTACGACAACTGGGCTATCCTTGCCCCGATTTTCCTTCCACTTATCCTTTAGATCGCGAATTACAACATTTGCAAAACTGGTATACCTGCTCCATTGAGAAACTATCAAACATTTGCCAGAATTGATTCCCTAATTGGTTGAACCATAAGCAGGCTCCATGACGATACAGGCTTACACTAAAAACGAAAGCGAAAAGCGAAGTGTGATTGCAAGAGGAATATGCGAAGCATTCGTGTCAAGAGTTACTCTTTCATCAAGACACATCTACACGAATGCTCTACTCTCACGGAAGATAGGGATCGATTTATAGATGTTTATCGATCGCATTGATCAGCGTTGTTTTTGGTACAGCACCCACAACGGTATCTACCTTCTGACCTTGTTTGAAAATCATCAAAGTGGGAATACTGCGAATACCATATTCCTTCGCGATCGCTGAGTTTTGGTCTGTATCCAGTTTGACCACTTTTACCTGACCTTCATATTGGGTAGCAAGTTCGTCAACAATGGGAGCAACCATCTTGCAAGGTCCACACCATTGCGCCCAAAAATCTACCAATACTGGAAGTTCGTTATCCAAAACTTCTTGTTTGAATGTAGAATCTGTAACCTGTATGACGGATGACATTGTTAGTCTCCTGATTTAAGGATGTTATTTTGACTGCCTAGTTATTCGATTTTATCGAACTATTAAACTATAGAAGATTTTATGCAATAATGTCAAGTATGAGATTGGTATATCATCCAGACAGAAAAGATATTTCCTTGGCAGGGGTTCTCTATGCCCTAGGCGATCCGATACGGCTAGAAATTGTCAAACGACTTGCCGAAAAAGGAGAGCAACCTTGTGCTGCTTTAGATTGCCAAATCGCTAAGTCAACTATGTCTCATCACTTTCGCGTCCTGCGCGAGTCAGGCGTGCTTTATTACCGTAAAGAAGGAACGCAACATATCAACTCTTTACGGCGATCGGAACTAGATGCGCTTTTCCCAGATCTGCTTGATACGATATTAAGGTCGGCAAATCAGTCATCTACTTGTCCAGATAAAACACCTGAAAAGCCTTGATGACCTTAGTTTAGTCAAAAGTTTTAATTGCAAATTTTCCGTAGCATTAGGCTTCAGCTTTACTCAACCCACCAAGCATTCGAGCAAACCTCTCTTACATTCATTGATTAGTCTATGACAGAATCATTTTCATTTTCTCAAAACCCTGAAGCCCAAAATCTAGAATCTGGAGGCTCAGAACATATCTCTCAAGCAGAGCTAAACGAGTGGCGCACCAAAATCGAAATTGCCAATCAACACAATGTTTTTTCTCACTGTCATAGTTGTGGTTATGAGTGGGTTGCCTCGAGTAAAACTACCTGTCGTTGCGGCAGTTCTAAAGTCGAATATATTCTGTGTTGGCAGTTTCCTGACGACTAATTTTTGAGTTTAAGTTTTGGTATTTTCAGTAGCTTTTAAGCTGGAGAATATACCGCGAGAAGGATTGTGGTATTAAACAAAGTCATTATGATTACGAGTGAGCTTATGTTATTGTTAAATAGTGTTAACCTACGTAAGCATTTCATTTTGTAATTTTTTAAGGATTTGAACCATGACTGAATCTTTGCGTGTGGGACAGGCTGCGCCTGACTTTGAGTCAACAGCTGTCGTCGATCTAGAATTTAAAAAAATCAAGCTGTCTGATTACAAGGGTAAATATGTCGTTCTCTTTTTCTACCCTCTAGATTTTACGTTTGTATGCCCCACAGAAATTATTGCCTTTAGCGATCGCTACAGCGACTTTGAAAAGCTAAATACAGAAGTTCTTGGTGTTTCAGTGGATAGTGAATTCTCACACCTAGCATGGATTCAAACCGATCGCACCGCAGGCGGATTAGGTGACCTTAATTACCCTCTTGTAGCTGACTTAACAAAATCAATCGCTTCATCTTATAACGTGCTCGTTCCAGAAGCAGGTATCGCATTACGCGGTCTTTTCATTATTGATAAAGAAGGCATTGTTCAGCATGCAACCATCAATAACCTCTCCTTTGGTCGTAGCGTTGACGAAACCTTGCGTACTTTAAAAGCAATTCAGTATACACAATCTCACCCCGATGAAGTATGCCCCGCTGGTTGGGAAGAAGGAAAGGCAACCATGAAGCCCGATCCTAAGGGTTCCAAAGAGTACTTTGCAGCACTAGGCTAAAGCTATCGGTTAAGTTCTATTTTGCATATTTTAAGGGGCGATTATAAATCGCCCCTTCAGTGTTTGAAGCTAATCGTTACGCTTGATAAGAACACCAATCGCTCCAACTGCCCGCATAGAGTTTGCCTGTCTCAAGTCCAGCTAATTTCAGCGAGAGTAGGTTCACGCAAGCAGTTACCCCAGAACCGCAATAGACAATAATCTCATCCCTATCCTCTACCGCTTGCCAACGAGATCGCCGATCCGCCAAAACATAGCCCTGACTATCCGTTACCTCTTGCCAAGGATAGTTTACAGCCCCAGGAATATGTCCCGTGATCGGATCGATCGGTTCCCTTTCACCTCGGTAGCGATCGCCTTCGCGAGAATCTACCAACGCCACATTCGGCAAATCTTTTTTCGCTTTTACAACCTCAATATCGACAACGCGATCGCTTTGTAGGTTCGGAATGAAGTCCACGGGTGTTTTTAATGGAACTGGCAATTCTGTCGAAATGGGATAGGCTGCGTTGCTCCACCCCGTAAAGCCACCATCTAGAAGTGCAACGCGATCGTGCCCCAGATAGGATAGCAACCACCAAAGGCGCGAGGCAAAAGCAAAACGCGAATCATCATAGGCAATTACCAACGTAGGATTCTCCCCAGAGCGAATACCCATTTTAGAAAATTTTGCTGCCAACTGCTCTAGATTGGGTAATGGATGCCGCCCACCATGCTTTTGTACGGGACTGGATAAATCTCGATTGAGGTCGAGATAATGGGCGTTGGGAATATGCCCAGCAAGGTATTGCTGCCGCCCCAACTCAGGATCGGCAAGGGAAAAACGACAATCGACAATCACAACTTGAGGATCGTCAAGGTGCGATCGCAGCCATTCCGCAGAGACAATTAGATCGGGAGTGGAATTCTTAACCATGAAAGCAGTTCGTGACTAGGCAAAACATAGCAATTTTCAAATCCATATATTCTAAATAACCTTAGCTATTAGTTGAGAGAAGCTCGGTGAGCGTTGCCGAACTGAGCCGAAGCCAATCCCTAATAGTGGCTTCCAGATTTACGATAATGAACGGCAGCAAGCCCATTCGGTTGCATGACCTTACCATTTTCAATCACGCCATACACAAGCCAGTGATCGCCGCATTCCATGCGTTGATCGACGCGACATTCTAAATAGGCAAGTGCATCTTTAAGGATGGGAGCGCCATTACTGGCTGTCTCATGGGCAACATCCACAAACCGATCTTCGCCGGGGGCATACTTTTTCATAAACTGCTTGCGAACCTGTTTGCCCTGCTCCAAAATATTGACCACAAAGCGATCGCCCTCATGCATAAAAGATTCGATCGCGCGTTCTTTAGCAACTGCTACGGTCAGTCCGGGTGGATTGAATGTGGCTTGCGAAATCCAAGAAGCCAGCATTGCTGTGGAGAGATCGCCTTTGGCAACGGTAACCACACTTAAAGGCCCGACGATACGACCGATCGCTTGTTCCACCGTACTTCCGGGATTGAGCGTCGTGCGAACTTTTTTGGAGTCCTTTAATGCCTGGGCAAAATCCGTTCCCGTCTCTTCACAAAAGCGAAGGGTCTCCTGCGTGGGCGTGAACTTAATTCGGATCGGATCGAAAGCTAAGGTATAGCCAGCATCCTGTAGCTTATTGGCAATAATGTCTACGGCTTCGCCACTCCAGCCATAGGAACCAAATACTCCAGCTAAGTAACTCTTGGTCGCTGTAGCAAGGACAATTCCTAAAGCTGTCTGTACCTGTGTAGGAACGTGGCCGCCCAGTGTGGGAGAACCAATCAGAAAACCTGCCGACTTCTCTACTGCTACTTTAATTTCAGAGGGAGTGGCATGTTCGCAGTTGATCGACTCAACCGCCACACCTGCTTTGATAATTCCTGCTGCTAAGGCATTGGCTAGGGTTGCCGTATTGCCATAGGCAGAAGCATAGAGCAGCGTCACAGAGATATTTTGCTTAGTTTGAACTTCGCTCCATTGCCGATAGAGATTAACGAGTTCGTGCAATCCATAGCGCAACATTGGGCCGTGGCCAGGCGCATAAAAACTAGCTGGGAAATCTGCGATTTTATCCAGTGCGGCTTCAACTTGACGGGTCTGATTTGCCATCAAGCAATCGAAATAATAGCGCCGATCTTCTAAGAAAGAAGACCAACCTTCGTCAAATACCTGATCGCCACAGATATGGGCGCCAAACAATTTATCTGTATAGAGAATCTGGGTCTTGGTGTCGTAGGTACAGAGGCTATCGGGGTATCGCGGTGTTGAGGTCGGGATAAATTGCAGCGTGTGACCTTTGCCTAGATCTAAGACTTCCTCCCCTCGCACCACTTTAATTTGTGGTTCGCAGTCCGTGAGGGCATTACGTAAAGCGATCGCGCCCGGATTTGTACAGACAAACTGAATGCGATCGTTAGACTCCAGCAGAGCCTTGATGGTCTCGATCCGATTGGGGTTGACATGTCCTAACACGACGTAATCAATCGACTTCAAATGGATGCGTCGTTTGAGTTCGTCCAAATAGATTTCTGTAAACGTGCCACCGGGAGGATCGATTAAAGCATTTTTGTCCGCTTGAATCAAAAAAGAATTGGCGGTAGTGCCGCGCTCTAAGGCATATTCAATCTCAAAACGGAGGCGATTCCAGCTTCTAGAGCGAATAGCTAAGGTTTCTGCACCAACCGAAAACACCTGAACGTCGCGGGGTTTAGTTTGCATTCTCTATAGACTCCATAGAATTTGGTTTACGTTGTTGAATTTGGGCGCGAACCCAAGCTCGGAAAGCAATTTCCGCTTCCACTTCATCAATTTGGCATTGTGACAAAAAATCATACAGTGTGGACTTCTCAATCAATGGGAAAGTGGGGCTTGTTTCTACCTCTTGATATTTGCCATCCTGAAGCTGATAGATGTAAAGTGAGCGTCCGTTGTATCGCCAAAACTCCGAAACACCTAACTGGGCGTAGAGTGCAGGTTTGTTAATATCTGTATGGGTAATATCGACTTCCACAACCAAGTCAGGGGCGGGATCTTGTTGCAGATCGACGATTTTTCCAGCAACTTTGGGTTGATTCTGAATGTAGTAGCCGTTATCGGGTTCAGTACCTTTCAATAAATCTGGGCGATCGAGTGTAGTCGATCCCATAGTCTTGACCTTTAGCCCGAGTTCGACAATTAGAATAATAATCAGGCGTTCTATTAGTCTTCCAGAATTCTCATGTCCTTCTAAGGGCATTCTAATCTCCAATGTACCTTCGTCATAGGTTAAGCGAGCATAACGGTGGTCGCCCATCGCTTCTAAAATCTGTTGGTAGCTATCCCAACTGAGATTATGGACATAAACTCTTTGGGCGTTAGGAAGCGGTGGGGTTGCTGTGACGACTGGAGATGGGGCTGTACTGACCATGATTTTTCACTGACTGAATTCTGATGAGGGGGATTACCCCACCCTAGCCCTCCCCTTACCAAGGGGAGGGAACTGGATTAGAAGTCAAACCAACTCGCGGAGTTTTGCTTGATGTTCCTCTTGGGTGATGCGACCTGCGGCGAGGTCTTCGTTGAGGGCTTTTACCTGGGGTTCGATTTCCTTTTGCTTGGCAGCGATCGCGTCGGCTTTATCTTTATAGACAGATTCTCCTTCTTTCTTGGCGTTTTTAAAGGCTTCCTTTAAGCGAAAGGCATCCATTTCGCAACCACTAGCAAAGTATTGATTGGCGACTTTCCCTATGGCCCAAGTGCTAGCAAAGGCTGTAGTTGCGCCTACGACAATACCGAAGACGGGAACCAACTTCGCTAAGTTGCTGACGGCAATGCGCGTGCCCGTCATGCCCAGACTGCCAAATAGAGCCTTTTTTAAATCTGCACTCTGGTGGGCGCGATCGTAGCCCCAACGTTCGCCAATCGATTGCACCAAATCTAATTGATTCCAATAGATATAAACGTCAAAGGCGATCGAGATTCCGGGCAATGGGAAAGCACCGAGGACGGCATTAAAAAAGCAGGCATCCGTGATCTCATTTTCAACTTCGATTTCTCGCTTTACAGGATCGGTGATTTGCTGTACTTGCTGCGAAATTGACGACTTTCTCGATTTGCGCTGAAGGTTTTTGAGCCACTCTTCCTTACCCCAGAGACGCGAGGTCGTAAAGGTAGCACCAATTTTTTCGAGCAGCTCTTGTTCCTCTGGACTACAGTCACCGTCAATATTTGCCATCGCAAAGGCCGACTGATAAGCCAACTCTTGAGCTGTATCGCTGGTGATATGGGTCAGAAGTTCATCGACTTCCACTTGTTCTGACAGTAGACTTTCGACCGTCACACCCTCTGGCAGTTGGATTTCCGAAAAGGCTTCGGTAATACTATTGCGTTCTTCATCCAGTAATTTACCGTCTGCATTTGCCATACACACAAGTAATTTAAAGCTGGCTAAGACTTCTTGTTGATTTACGGCTGACATCAGATCCTCCTTTTGACTGAACTTGTGACTGACAATCCTAGATTTAGGATCGAGCAAAGCATCGATCTAAACATTCAGTCCCTATGATTGCATTCCTTAGTAGTGATTGCCAACCTTACGGTGGTGTGTTGCCGAAAGTGCATCTGCCTTAGAAACGCGCCCAGCATCGGCGGTGGCATAGACGATCCAGTGATCGCTGCACTCCATACGACTGACCACCGTACATTCCATAAACGCCAGCGCATCGGTCAAAATCGGCGAACCAGAGGTGGAGGCTTGGGTTTTCACACCTTCAAACCGATCGGCACCGGGGGCAAACCGCTTGAGAAAATGCTGCATCAGTTTTGTATAGTTGCCTTCTTCTAGAACATTCAGCACAAAGCGATCGCCGACATGCATCAGAGACTCGATCGCCCGATCCTTTGCCACGGCGATCGATAGGCCTAGGGGTTTAAAACTGGTTTGGGCAACCCATGAGGCAAGCATGGCGCTCTTGACCTCGCCCTTAGCGGCAGTGATGATATACAACCCACCTGCAATCCGTCCCAATGCCTTATCGAGCTCGGCATCGATCGCTTTCATTTGCTTAATCGTTTCTTTGCGTTTGAGCAACTGACCTAAGTCCGTACCCGCTTCATCGCAAAGCTGATAGGTGGACTCATGGGGCTGCTCTCGGACGCGAATCATCGGAAACGCAGGCGTTAAGCCCAGATCTTTAAATTTATTATTGAGCAGATCGATGGACTGATCTTCACCGCCGAATGCTTCGTAAATCCCAAAGGCTTGTTTCTCTTTAGCGACACCCATAATCGTACTTAAGGCAGTCTGCGCGGTCTCATGGGATTCTGGAGAGGTACATAGGACGACACCCGAAGCTTGACTGACCAGTTCGCGCACTTCTTGCAGATCGGTGGCTTTGAGATCGACCATTTCTACAGCTACGCCTGTTTTGATAATGCCCTTGGCGATCGCTTGTGATAGGCGATCGCTGTAACCGTAATCTGAAACGTAACAGACCACTGCGGTGGTTTCTCCCTTAGTCTGGTCTTGGCTCCATTTGCGATAATTGCCAGTCAACTCAACCACGTTATAGCGCAGCAGAGGCCCGTGACCGTTGGCAATGATGTCGATCTTGGGCAACTCATCCATGCGTTTCATTGCAGCCAAGACCGATCGCGCATTTGGGCCCATCAAACAGTCGTAGTAAAACCGATAATCGGGGGCGATCGCCTTGAGATCTTCGTCAAAGGTAGGCTCGTTGCAATAGTGCATCCCGAACACGTCACAGGTAAATAGCACCCCCGTACCATAGTCATAGGTGAGCATCGTGTCGGGCCAGTGCAGGTTGGGCGCACTCACAGATTGCAAAATATGCCCCTTCCCTAGGTCTATTTGGTCGCCATTTTTCAGAATCTGTTGCTTAAAGGGTTGGTGAATTAGGTCGCTGAGAAATTGCAAGGCGACTTTTGTGCCGACAACGGTGACGTTGGGCGCAAGCGCTAAGATATCGCTGACTAGACCGCTATGATCGGGTTCGGTATGGCTGATCACCAAATAGTCAATCGTGGCAGGGTCAATATTGGCTTTGAGCGTGTCGAGGTAGAGCGATCGAAACTTGGCATGGGATGTATCGACCAGCGCAATCTTTTCGCCGCGAATGATATAGGAGTTGTAGGTCGTGCCATTTTGCAAGCCAAACTCAATATCAAACCGATCTCTGTCCCAGTCAAGCGATCGCAGTGTGGTCGTATCAGGAGCAATTTCACTGACCTGTATCGTCAATCTGCGTGCCTTTGCTTCAGAATTGGCTGGATTTGCCACAGCAGCTACCATGATTTTGCCTCCTGTAATTTTTAAACCTGTGTTTGAATCGGGACGAATGAATAGTTTGGATATCGTATGAATATGCTTCCAGTGTAATGCTTCTGGCAAACTGAGTCTAATCAGTAATTGCGATCGTACACATTACAGAAATCTATTATTATCTTAATTTGCATAGAATAGAATCTATCCTTAGATGAGTATTAATACTCACTAAACATGCGATCGTATTATGTCACAATCTTCACACCCCTTATCTAACTGCCCTGCAAGCAGTTGCTTTACCAGAATAGAACCATGACCGAACTGCATATTTCTTGGGACGACTATCACGCCAAAATCGAACAACTCGCTGTCAAAGTTTATCAATCGCAATGGGAATTTAACCAAATTCTCTGTCTGGCAAGGGGAGGACTCAGAATCGGGGATATTCTCTCTCGCATTTACAACCGTCCGTTAGCGATTCTCTCGGTGTCTTCTTACAGTGGAGAAGAGGGGAACGTTAGGGGGGAATTACATTTTGCCCGAAGTATTACGATGTCAACCAAGCAATTGGGCGATCGCGTCCTGCTCGTGGACGATCTGGTGGATTCGGGCGTGACGTTAAAGGAAACTTTGGTGTGGCTAAAGCAACATCCTGAATATGCGATCGCGGATGTCAAAACCGCTGTGCTTTGGTATAAGGCATGTTCGGTAATTGCGCCAGATTTTTATGTCGATTATCTCTCTGATAGTCCTTGGATTCATCAACCCTTTGGACGTTACGAACAGATAAAACCAGAGGATTTACTTCCCTAAAACATCATGACACTGTTCTGGTGTATAAGTTTCCGCAAATGAGTCGAGATGAGGTGCAAGCAATGTTTACGCTAAGCGACTTAAAGAAAACAAGAGTTTATCAGGAGGCTCTAGAAGAAGGTCGGCAAGAAGGCAGGCAAGAAGGCAGGCAAGAAGGCAGACAAGAGGGCGAAAAGCTTGGTGAAAAACGCGGTCAAGTAACGATTATCTTAAGATTATTGACCAAAAAGTTTGGAGTAGTGTCACCATCGATCGCTGCAAAGATTGAGAAGCTCACCTCGGCGCGATTAGAGAAACTGGCTGAAGCCTTACTAGATTTTGAGCATACTTCCGACTTGGAGGCATGGTTGAAGCTTCGCTAGGAATGTCAGCGATCGCCTGCTTTGACTTCCCTAAAATAATCACATTTCCCTGCTCGATCGCAGTCTGAAACTCCTCATCAAGATCGGCAGCTCACCTAAAAGAATATTACAATCGAGCGAAACCAGTACAGGATTGTATGCGATCGCTTTACTTCGATAATTGATGGAACTGTGCTACTTCAGTCAGGCGAAGCAGTGAAAGAACGTCTTGCTAACGGACAATTGGAAGTAGCGATTCGTAGCTTAGGATTTGAGAAGTTGGTATGCGTCGGCAACTTCGCGCAGAACGCTCGTACGCTCAAAGAGGCAGGTATTCCCTACGAAGCGATCGCTGCACTATTTAAGCTTTGCCGAGGTGCTTTTGCCGATCTAGAATGGTTTCGGTCAGTCACCACCTTAGTGCAAGACCCAGAACATCGATGCGATCGCATCGACTTCTCTGAAGACTGGTGGTACGTTGACGATCTGGCACCGCATTATTTGACCGTAGGAAAAGAAGGCCAAGAACTGGGCTTATTGGAGTCGCGCCGAATCTGTACACCCGAACCAGATGGAGATGGTGAAGATATTATGAAGTGGCTGAAAGCGATCGGCGATCTAAGTTAAGAGTACTTAAAATCGTGATTGACAAGAGATCCCTTATCTGGCAATACTAGATATTTGTGAGATCTTTCTTTATTAAGAACTTAATTTAAACTCTTGGCTAACGTAATTGTTATTGGGGCGCAGTGGGGCGACGAAGGTAAGGGCAAAATCACAGACTTGCTGAGTCGTTCTGCAAATGTTGTAGTGCGCTATCAAGGTGGTATTAATGCCGGGCATACCGTAGTTGTTAACGACCAAACCTTTAAATTGCATCTGATCCCATCTGGGATTTTATATCCTGAGACCGACTGCATCATTGCTAGCGGTACGGTAATCGATCCCAAGATCCTTTTAGAGGAGCTGGCACAGCTTAAGCAGCTTGGGGTGACGACAGACAACCTGTTTATTGCTGAAACTGCTCATGTGACGATGCCCTACCATCGCCTCATCGATCAAGCATCCGAAAAGCAACGAGCAGAGCATAAGATCGGCACAACAGGACGAGGCATTGGCCCAACCTATGCAGACAAAGCCGATCGCATTGGTATCCGCGTACTCGATCTGATGGATCCTGAAGTTTTGCCAAAACGACTGCGCTGGGCAGTAGAGCAAAAAAATATTATTCTAGACAGGCTGTATGACCTGCCACCACTCGATCCCAAGGAAGTGATCGAGCAATATCAAGGATACGCCGAGCAATTACGTCCCCATGTGGTGGATGCTTCGCTTAAAATTGACGAGGCGATCAAAAAACGGCGCAATATTCTGTTTGAGGGCGCACAGGGTACGCTCCTAGACCTAGATCACGGAACCTATCCCTATGTCACATCCTCTAATCCCGTAGCAGGGGGTGCTTGCATCGGCGCTGGGGTTGGGCCTACGATGATCGATCGCATCATTGGCGTAGCGAAAGCTTACACAACCAGAGTGGGTGAGGGACCTTTCCCAACTGAGTTAAATGATGAGACTGGGGCTTTGCTCTGCGATCGCGGTGCAGAGTTTGGCACGACGACCGGTCGGCAACGTCGTTGCGGCTGGTTTGATGGCGTAATTGGGCGGTATGCAGTCAGAATCAACGGTTTGGACTGTTTGGCAATCACCAAGATGGATGTACTAGATGAACTAGACGAAATCAAAGTATGTATTGCCTACGAGCTTGATGGTCAAGTCGTACGCGATTTTCCTAGTAACTCTCGTGCTTTTGCCCGTGCTTTACCCATCTACGAAACGCTCCCTGGTTGGCGCAAACCAACCAATGCGTGCAAAACCCTTGCCGAATTACCCACAGAAGCAAGAGCTTACCTGAAGTTTTTAGCAGAATTAATGGAGATTCCGATCGCGATCGTTTCCCTTGGTGCAAGTCGAGGACAGACGATTATCGTAGAAGACCCCATTCATGGGCCCAAACGTGGGCTGCTAAATGTCTAAACAGACACTAAATGTCTAAACGACAAATGTCTAAAAAATCAGCCAACAGTCACCAAGAAACTGCTAACTGACTTGCCCATAACTGATACCTGATACCTGACTACTGATATGCAACTTACTATCGAATCCCAAACCCGTTCTCCCAAAGATACCCCTCGTGCCCTGCGTCGTTCGGGCAAAATCCCCGGAACCGTCTACGGTCATAAAGGCTCTGAATCTACAGCCATTTCCCTAGATGCTAAAGATGTGTTTACCTTGCTACGTACCGCAGTAATTAACAACACCTTAGTCGAACTCAACATTGCGGATGGTGACTTTAAGGGCAATACCCTATTAAGAGAAGTACAGCACCACCCTTACAAAAATGAGGTCTATCACCTTAGCTTCTTTTCGATCGCTGCCCAAACCAGCGTAGAAGTAGAAATTCCCCTACACTTTGTGGGTGTTCCCGTGGGCGTAAAAGTCGGTGGTGGCTCTGTGGATGTGACGATGAAAGCCGTTCGCGTTTCTTGCCCCCCCAACAGCGTACCTGAAACCATTGAAGTAGACATCACAAACCTCAATGTAGGCGAAGGGATTCACATTAGCGACCTCGTTTTCCCAGAGGGCGTTGTGCCCATTACCGATACCACTCCTTTGGTTGTGACTATCCTCAAGAAATAGAAATCACCTCTCCCCTAACCCCTCTCCTGTTAGGAGAGGGGAACCAAGTTCGGCTTTTGGGTAGATTTGATTACCCAAAAAGTTTCGGGAATATAAGTAATAAAAAGACGGCTACTAATCTTAAGATTGGTAGCCGTCTTTTCTATAGTGGAATTTTTCCAAGCGATCGCTAGACAGCCTCTTCAGCAATGACGATATGGCGATCGCGATCGATCCATAACCAGCCGTCTGCCTGTAGTTGACCTAGCGCTCTAGTTACGGTGACGCGAGTGCTACTAATCGCATTGGCGAGGTGTTGATGGGTTAATCGAATGCTGAGCCTCATACCGCCATCAGTAGGTTGCCCGACTTCTTTCTTTAGAAATAGCAAGATTTCTCGCAATCGATCTTCTACCCGTTTGTTGCTAACCAAAGCTAGCATTGACTCAGCCTGTTGCAGGCGACGATTGAGGTGGCGAAAAATACTGAGGGAGAGTTCGGGTGATTCCTCAATTTCAGTCATGGTGAAGCGCATTAAATCGACATCTGATAAGGCGATCGCTTGATAAGGCTCTAGCATCGTGAGGGGCAAACCAAAAGGCATCGACTGAAAAGCCAGACCCACTAAAACCTCATCCCCACTGGGATGTAATGTACTCAGTTGAACCACTCCCCGACAGACAACCCAGACCTCATGGCTATGCATGGGAATCGATTGGCTGCTCTCAAAGAAAGATAAATTTCTGCCTCGGTAGATTTCTTCTAGCGATCGCCGCCAGTCAAATCGGAAAGCTGCTTCGGAGTTTAAAAGGTAGGTCATAGGTATCCTAGTACACATACCCATACTAATTGCCTTGACTTAAGACGAGGTTAAGAGCAGCTATTGAGCAGGTAAAGCTTTCGATCCCAAACAGCACCAAATCAAAAAAAGTTTCCCTGAATACCAATGTTTTCAAAGGAATTGATCATAATTTGTAATATCTGTTTGTAATTTTTCACAGGCATTGGTCTCAGGTACAAACGGCAGCAGGGAATTCGTGCTTACAAGACTCGTATTTAGCAGGTAAATGATGCTCACAATCCAGAAAGAAAGCACAAAAGCAACTATCCATGAAACCTCAGTAGATCGCAAACATCATACGATCGTCGTGGGTGGCGGGTTTGGGGGACTCTATGCCGCCAAAGAGCTAGCAAAACTACCGATCAAAGTTACCCTGATCGATAAGCGTAACTTCCATTTGTTTCAGCCCCTCCTCTATCAAGTCGCAACGGGTACGCTCTCGCCTGCCGACATTGCCTCACCACTGCGGGCAGTTTTGGCTAACAAAAAAAACACAACGGTTTTGATGGCTGAAGTCGCAGACATCGATCCCCAAGCTCAAAAAGTCATCCTCGCCAGCAAAGAAGAGTTAAGTTACGACTCTTTAATTGTGGCAACGGGCGTCAGCCATCACTATTTTGGCAACGAACAATGGGCAGATTTAGCCCCCGGACTCAAAACTGTAGAAGATGCGATCAATATGCGCCGCCGCATTCTGGGAGCATTTGAAGTTGCCGAAAAAGAACCCGATCCCGAAAAGCGGAAGGCGTTACTAACCTTTGTGGTGATTGGTGGTGGGCCTACAGGGGTAGAACTGGCAGGGGCAATGGCCGATCTTGCAAACCACACCTTAAAGGACGAATTCACAGGTATTGACACGACAGAAGCAAAGATTCTGTTGCTTGAAGGCTTTGATCGCATTCTTCCGTCCTACCCGCCTGAGTTGTCCGCTGCTGCCGAGAAATCCCTAACTGCCCTAGGCGTAGAGGTAAAGACCCGCACCCTTGTAACGAATATTGAAAACCATGTAGTGACTTATCGTTGCGGCGATCGCGTCGAGCATGTGGAAGCTAAAACAATTCTCTGGGCAGCGGGTGTCAAAGCCTCAGCAATGGGCAAAACCCTTGCCGATCGCACGGGGGTAACTTTAGATCGCGTCGGTCGCGTTACCGTAGAGGCAGATATGGCGATCGCAGGATATCCTAATATCTTTGTGATTGGGGATTTGGCGAACTACGCCCACCAAGGCGATAAGCCCTTACCCGGTGTCGCGCCTGTTGCCATGCAGCAAGGTGAATTTGTCGCCCGTTTGATCGAATCGCGGGTCAAAGGAAAACCCGCACCCAAGTTTCGCTACCGCGATCTCGGTAGTTTAGCGGTAATCGGTCGCAATAAAGCCGTTGTCAATTGGGGATTTATTCGCGTTACAGGCATCTTTGCTTGGTTAATCTGGACGTTCCTACACGTTCTCTATCTTGTCGAGTTTGATAATCAACTGATCGTGCTCTTGCAATGGGGATACAACTATTTCACCCGTAAGAGCGGCGCTCGTTTGATTACAGGTCAATACCTTCAGGTAATGGAAGAAATGGAAGGAATTAAACCCAGCTAGTCATTGCTGTTAGCATTGGCTCCATTCTGTTTGGAATGAATACCGAGAATGATATTTATGCCAAATCACTACTAAAAAAATAGCTGTCATTTTTTAGTAGTGATAACGACAAGCAAAAATCCTAATTTTATCCTCTAGAACTTCATAAACTAACGTCAGTTCGGGATAAGAAAACCTGAAACGCTATATATCCCAAGGATCCCCCCCAGCCCCCCTTAAAAAAAGGGGGGAGAATTCACTTGTCCCCCTTTTTCAAGGGGGATGCCCGATAGGGCAGGGGGATCAAACCCTTCGGTTCCAGTAAGTTGGCTTGCTTTGTTCCGAAATCCTTAATCCGAACTTAGGTTAAACTAGACGATGTTCTCGATCAATGCGATCGCCTCTCGCCCTACCTCAACCTGATCGCCTCGCACCACACCTAAAGCGCGATCGCAGGTAAAATAAAGAAAAAGTAGTTATTCAAAATTTATGGCTATGTCATTAACTGAGTTACTGCCTGCACTTCAAAAACTCCACCCCTACGATAAGCTTAAAGCTATTCAGTTTTTGGCGACAGAATTATCAAAGGGACAAAATTTTCCTGTTAGTGATTTGGAATCTCAATCTTGGTTAGAAACTGATTTGGTAAGCGATCTACCTGAGTATGATTGGGGAGAAGGAGGAATTCCGAGCGTAAAACCTGTGGAATATTTGTCTGGTGTTGGTTTAGTGATAAAGGAAGGATAGAGGATTTTGGCTAATCAACCTCTCAAATGTGGTGATGTTATTCTGATTAATCTTCCATCTCATAATCCTAGAGGTCACGAACAGGAGGGAAAAAGACCTGCTGTTATTATTGGTGTGCCATCAGGTGATGTGCGCTATCTAGTTGCGATCGTAGTTCCATTAACTACACAGTTTGGAGTTTGGGCAAGAAAAAATCCTACGCTATATCCGAATATTCAGGCTGGAACGGCGGGATTAACTCAAACGTCAGTAGCTTTATGCGATCAAATACGTGCTGTAGATATGCAGAGGGTTATAGGCTATTTAGGTAGTTTATCTTCTGTTGAATATATGCCAATTATTGAGGGATTGAGACAAATTTTAGGATTGCAGCAATAAAGTTGTTAGTCGCCAAACCTAAAGCGCGATCACCTAAATCTCAACATCAAACAGCGAGCGCTCCCTCTTCACTCATAACCCCAATCGCTTATTCCCTCAACACCAAAACAGCGATCACCTCACACAAACTCAACACCCGATCACACTCTCAACCTTCACAAACTCAAAACGCTATCGTTTATCTTCATTAACAAAATTCTTTTGGGAAGTTATCTGCTTTATTGATAATAGTTTGCCATTTAGAAATATTTTTAGCAACATCTTTTTTGAATTCATCTAAATCTTGGGAATTATTGTAAATGTATCGAATAGCAAAAAAATCTCTGAAGATGGTGTGTGGGAAAGAGTAAATATCATCTTCACTAATTAGAGTAAATCCGTAAGTATCCTTTAAGAATTGAAAAATCAGTTGTGCAAGTCTATCAATTCTCATGTTGTCACTCCACTCGTAATATTTTTTTACGAAATTGCGGATATACTTAATTAATCTACTTCTTGATATATTCAAGACTTCTTCCTCTATGGTTTGACATGCAATATATTCCAATAATTCATATATAAAAATTATGGAAATAGGATTATTATCATTTTCCTTCTGACTTTTCCAAAATTCTCGATTCCATTCTTCTATCCAGATTTTTACAGCCCTTTGAACGATATGCCAAGTAGATGATAACCCCTTTGATTTTCTACTCTGATTTTCCGAATACGCAGCGTATTCGATACAAATCATCGCAAGCATCAGTGGGTTAGTAGCAAGTGCGTTTAACTGGTTTTCCTCATTTTTCAAATCTTTTAAAATTTCCTCTACAGTTGATTGAATTCTTAAGCTTTCTTTGCCTAGAACGATTTTCATTCTTTTTTCTATAAATTCTTTAATAGTACAGTTTTCACCTGCAAATTCGATATCCTTAAATTTTACAACCTCAAAATTTTCTAAGATCGATATTTCTGCGATATCTCGACTAGAGGGCACCTCTAAAAATCAGTCAGAGACGAAAAACGAAAATAAAAAGAGAGAAG
>NZ_JAZBJZ010000027.1:0-49248 GCF_036349135.1 Tumidithrix elongata BACA0141 | reverse complement strand
ACTTTATCAGCTTTGCTGCTTTTGTCAATTTACCTAGGTTGAGCAATTACCTTTTCGCCACGGTCATAAGCTTCGGTTGAGGGAGATAGAACTTCAACGATCAGTAAAGGATTGAGAATTTCATCTTGGCGATCGGCATTAAATTCTGGCTCGCCAGCGATCGCAAAGACATCGACATAGGTTCCACAATCGAAACTAGGAATCCAAATACGCAGATCGCCATTGTAAATCTGAAAATTAGTATCGCGGACAGCAATATTTAAAAAAGTTGCGATATCTACTGCTATTCTGCTGTGTGCGGGCGATCCTCCAGGCATAACAATTGCTTCTCCGTTGCAATATTCATATCGTTCCTCCGCCGTTTCTACGATCGCACGATATTCCTCTAGGGTCATGCGAACCTTTGCCTCGGTCGATTTAGATTCTGGAGAGACATTTGACGATGTTGGTTTAACACGAGCAACGACCACGATCGCACCTCTGAAATACTCTGCCCTAATTTTACATTCGATTTAGCGATCGGGATGTATTTGGCAGGAACACACTCGTAGACCTGTGGGGGCAATTTATGAATTGCCTCTCACGACTCATTGAGAATTGCCTTGCAACAAGCTTTGTATAATGAAAAGAGCGATCTTGCCCAGCCGCAAAAGGTAGCCATTCTATGAACGCCCTCACCATCAGCCTAGATCCCATCTTTGAACTCACTGACGAAAAACTTTGGCAACTCTGCCAACAAAATCGCGATTTAAGATTTGAGCGCAGCGCTCGAGGAGAACTGACAATTATGGCTCCAGAAGGTGGCAATACTGGAATGTATAGTTCCGACTTAAACGGTCACTTATGGCTTTGGAATCAGCGTCAAAAATTAGGCTTTACCTTTGGTTCCTCTACAGGATTTATTTTGCCAAATGGAGCCATGCGATCGCCCGATGCCTCATGGATTGCCAAAGAACGTTGGTCAGCACTCACCCCCGAACAGCAAGCAAAATTCCCCCCAATTTGTCCTGACTTTGCGATCGAACTCATGTCCCCCAGCGATAGCCTGTCAGCGACCCAAGCCAAAATGCAAGAATATCGAGACAACGGCACAAAGCTAGGCTGGCTGATTAACCGCAAAGATCGGCAGGTCGAAATCTATCGCATTGGTCAACCCATCGAAATCTTGCAAGCACCTACCACCCTCTCAGGCGAAGATGTTTTACCCGAATTTGTCCTCAGCCTAGACTTGATTTGGCAATCGTAGCAAACGTACTTTGATTAGATGAACCTGCGCGATCGCAAATCTTGAGTTTTAGGATCGGACAACCCAGCCTAGAGATCTGTGCCTGTGAGCAATCTAGGTGAAGATAATGCTTGCATTTACCCTAGAAATTATAAGCTTTGCAAACCTCAGATCGCTGCGACCGTATAACTTAGCGATCGGGGCAAAAGATTCTAGCTATTGCGAATAGGTATGAAAAACGAGGGTTCTAGGTCGAGGCTATTGAGAATTAGGCAATTAATGTAGGCGATCTAGCCCATAGAATTGTTAAAAACTATTAAAAAGCTTTAAGATGGGCTAGTTACTTGAGTTTATTACTAATCAATCTAGAACTTACGTGCAACTTCAACTTACAAATCAACCGATAAACCTAGACAATCCCCTTGAAGACGAATCTTCTACAAAGCAAACCGAACTCCCATTTACTTTTCAAGATCTCAAAGCCGCTATTCCTCCCGAATGCTTTATTCCCTCAACTGGGCGATCGCTCGCCTATTTTTTTTGGGATATGTTTGTAGTAGCAGCATTGTATGTGGCAGCTTACACGATTGATGCTTGGTGGTTTTACCCGATTTTTTGGGCGAGTGCTGGCACTATGTTTTGGGCGCTGTTTGTGGTCGGTCATGACTGCGGACATGGTTCCTTTTCAAAATTAAAGTGGCTCAACAACCTCATCGGTCACATCTCTCACACGCTCATTCTCGTTCCCTATCATGGCTGGCGCATTAGCCATCGCACCCACCATCAAAACACTGGGAATATCGATACGGATGAGAGTTGGTATCCTGTCACTGAGAGCAAATATCGCAGCATGACATGGCTAGAGAAATTCCTACGTTTTGAGTCGATTCTATTTCTTTACCCTTTGTATTTGTTTGGGCGATCACCCGATCGGGAACATGGTTCTCACTTCTCTCCCAATAGCCCACTGTTCCGTCCTTCTGAGAAAGGGGACATCATTACGAGTACCACCCTTTGGGTGTTGATGGTTGGCTTTTTAGGATATATCGGGTTTACCTTTGGCTTTGTATTTTTGCTGAAGTTCTACATCGTTCCCTATGTCATCTTTGTGATGTGGTTAGACCTCGTAACCTATTTACACCACACAGAAGCGGATATTCCTTGGTATCGTGGCAAAGATTGGTACTTCCTCAAAGGAGCGCTCTCCACGATCGATCGGAGCTATGGCTTTATCGATGACATTCACCATAATATTGGTACGCATGTAGCTCACCATATCTTTATTGGAATGCCTCACTACCATTTAAAGACTGCAACGACTGCCCTCAAGCCCGTACTAGGTTCTTACTATCGCGAGTCTAAGGTTCCAATTTGGCGTGCATTTTTAGATTCCTATGCCTCTTGTCACTTTGTGTCAGACACGGGCAGCAATATCTATCAAAAGTCCAAAAAAGAACTCTCGAACCCATGATTTCCCATTGCCAAATTAAAATTTGGAAATCTAAAGTTACATCTAAATAAATGAAACTGGATAAGGGGTTGATGCTCCTTGTCCAGTTCTTTTTTCTTTTCTCAAAGGTTTTCTGCTAATAATAGATCGATAAATTCTTATATACTTCATTTTATGTACGTCAAATCGCAGCTACTTCTAGGGGTTTCTATCATTACAGCGATCGCTTTTGTCGGCTGTATTTTTGAACTGTCTTCGGGCGAACCACAATGGGGCAGTCTAGCAACATGGTCAATCCTCGTTGCTAGTTTACCAATCACGGTTTTCTGTTTCCTGACAGCGGTTAAGTTAGCAAAAGCCTCCATGAATGGCGAACAGTAAACAGCTACTAGCTTTTAGTAATTGGCTTTTAGTAATTGGCTTTTAGTAATTGGCTTTTAGTAATTAGCTCTTAGCGTTCAATCTCAGACAACTGAAAACTGAAAACTGACGACTTGAGAACAAAATTCTGATGAATAAACTCTACGACTGGATAGTAATTGGTGGTGGTATCACGGGGGCTGCGCTTAGTTATGAGTTAGCCAAAGTTGGTTTTTCTGTTCTTCTCCTTGAGCAAAATTCCATTCTCAGCGGAGCGACCCGTTTTGGCTATGGTGGTATCTCTTATTGGACTGGCACGAGCGAATTAACGCGGCAACTTAGCATAGAGGGAATCGAGCGACATCGACAACTACCTCAAGAACTTGATGCGGATATTGAATTCCGCGAACTAGATTTATTATTGACGATTGATGCCGATCGCAATCCAGCAGAAATTCTGGCTCAGTATGCCAATTGTTACATTGCGCCCAAGTTGCTCAGCACCCAAGATGCCTGTGAGCTAGAACCCTTACTCAATCCCGATGCGATCGCTGGGGCAATTCAATTTCGTCATGCCCACATTAAACCACCACTACTGGTTTCAGCCTATTTAAACGCCTTGGTGCAGCTAGGAGGAGAGATTGTTTGCGAGACCGTGGTAAAGCTCGATCGAGTTGGTCATAAGATTGTAGGCGTTACTACCCAACAGCAAGCCTATCGTAGCGCGAATACCGTAGTTTGTGCGGGTGGCTTGTCGCGATCGCTGCTCAAAGCTTCAGGTATCTCTTCTCGCATCTACTTTACCCATGCGGAACTCATCGAAACGGAACCCACCGATCTAGAACTGCGGACAATGGTAATGCCCGCCGATACCAAACGCTGTCAACTCGAAGCAGATGCTAGCAAAGCCACCATCGATCCACTGTGGGATGAGGTAGGGCATGAGTTACTACCTTCGTCTGTGGATGTGGGGGCAATTCAATTTCGCGATCGCACCATGAAACTCGGACAGCTAAGCCGCGTGCTCACCGATCCGAACGTACTGCCCGATGCAACTCAAAGTGAGAACGAAATTCGAGCAAAAGCTAGGCAGGTCTTACCAAAACTTGCCGATCTAAAGGGAACGTGGTATCACTGCCTTGTGGCTTTTAGCCATGATGGTTTGCCCTTGGTTGGCGCTTTGCCTGACTTAGAACAGATTTATCTTTTTTCTGGCTTTACGAGTCCTCTGGTGTACGTGCCTCCTTTAGCTTTGAGATTTGCGCGAGAATTTACTCAATCCTCTGCTTTTGCCAGCAATGCGATCGTGTCACAACTATCGCCTCAGCGCTTTGGAATTTAGGCATAAGCTTTATCCTTAAATTGGGATCTCTTCATACTCAAAAGCTGTATTACGATCCACTTTTTTTGGCACTGCTCTTACTATTCGGCGACTACTTCCATTCTCTGTTAATAAGGGCTCAACTTTGACTCTTCTTTTCCTAGGTGAAGTCTTCGATCTGCGAGAGAATTTACTGGAATTGGAAATTGTATTAGCTAGAGAACGACAAACAGATAAAACCTTCCCCTTTGCCACCACTCTGGCGCCTTCCGTAACATAAAATTCTACGCCTTTCATCAGTTGAGGAGCAGCGATTTCGGGTGCAAGAAAATTCATCACGGCGCGATCAATTCTAGTAATGATTTTCACACCACTTTCTACCTTTGTATGAAAATGTAAAATAATACTAAATAGTTGCTTATCTCCCTCTGCAAAATATGCTGTAGCAGCATAGTCGACCGTACTAACTGCCCTTTTTCTTCCACCTTGAGCAGTACTTAGCCAACTAAGCTCAACTGTTGCAAAAGGCTTCACTTGTGAGGTAGCAATAGCCATGATTTTTATCGCCTCTTAATTCGTATTACTTTAAGTGGTTTGATTTGATCTAAAAAATCTTCATCAATACATATTGCGCTGCCTATATTATCTAGATTTTTATTATAAAACATTTCTTTAGCAATCTCGGAGGGAATACTGGCTGTTACAACGTAAAATATCTGCTCGCCATAAAAACGATTTCCCCATTCCATAGCATCATCCAGATTCTCAGCAAACCACTTAACCTCCATTGAGCATCCAGAAGGACATATCCTGAATCCACCATAAGCTCTGATATCTTCCAATTCTGCTTTGCTAACTGATCTGTATAGCTTGATTGTTTATTCTCCTAAATATCTAAACGACCTATTTATATAATTTGTTTGTGAGGAATTTCGGAGAAATTCTACATTTCATACAGCCAACTAGGTGAGTTATCCAATTTCGGGCTGAATCGGATCTGAAGAGTCTGATTGTATAGAAGTTTCTTCACCTGCATCCTCGGTGCTCGGGACAATCGGTCGATTTCGCAGTTCTCTTTCCGCAAGTTCCATATTCATCAGTTTTCGTAACTTGCGATTAATCACATCAGACATGATCTCGTTATTTTGCCGACATCCTACCAACCAAACCAGTAAGTCTGTGTCAGGTGAAAAGGTGATATTTGGCTGTTTCGCGCTTCGACCTTGCGAATCATCTGTGCCTGAGCTCATTTTGGGTTTACCTCCATATCGAGGTTTCGCTTTTTGGCGTTTTTTGTGCTTTTGGGCGTTACTTTACCATTTATTGCCTTAGAGTCAAGGTGTTAGATTTTGCACTCACTTTTTATTTTGCTGCAAGCAGCGATCGCATACGCCACACCGCAAAGTTTTTGCTTCTCGCTCAAACCCAAAAGCCTGCATCAAAAATGCCCAACGACAGTGACGAGTACTCATATAAGCCTGCATTTGGAGCAATGGCGTGCGATCGATTTCGGCAAATTTGTGATTTCCTGCCCGAATTTCGTAGGCAAACGGACTATGCCAGACTAATTTCCCCGCACTATGCAACATCCCTAACACTAGTGCCATATCGGGATTTCCTTTGATAACATCAGAGAAATTTCCCTTGCTGGGTAATTTGGGCAAAAGCATCTGCGCTCTTTGCAATTGTTTTTGTTGCTGCTGTAAAAAGAAATCCTGACGGTTGCGATCGCTATTGTCTAAGAACCCCGTGGGTTCGCTTACTAACATCAAGGCTGTGGCAGGGTTCCCATCTCTTCCCGCCCTTCCTACTTCCTGAATGTACTCGGCAAGGGTCAATGGAGCCTGAAAATGGAGAACCCAGCGCGTACGCGGATTATTCAGCCCCAACCCGAAAGCACTCGTACAGACCACAAAGGGGTACTCACCTTCTATCCAAGCTGTTTCGATCTGACGCCGTTGCTCAGAGGGAAGTCCTGCATGATAGGCGGCTGTATGGAAAGATTGCGTAGATAACCATTCCGCGAGTTCCTCCGTCTCGCGCCGACTGCGAACGTAGATCAAGCCCGTTTGACCTTTCTGAGAATGGATAAAGCGAACGGTTTGATGTTTGCGGCAAAGGGGTGTCCAAGCGATCGCTACGTTTAAACTTAAATTGGCACGATAGGGGCTGGTGCGAATCACCTGTGGCTGTTCTAATTGCAGACAGGAAATCAATTCAGCCTGGGCATGAGAATTGGCAGTGGCGGTAAACGCCGCGATCGCAATTCTGGAATGCTCTGGTGGCTTATGTTGCATCAAAGCAGAACGCACGGATCCCAAACGGCGATAGGTAGGTCGAAAGGTATCTCCCCACTGCACGAGGCAATGGGCTTCATCAACCATGATTCCTGCGATCGCGAGGGTAGGCGCGCAGAGTCGTTCCCATACGGGTTGACTCAAAAGCGTTTCTGGCGAAACATACAGCAATCGCAGGTGTGGTAATTTTTGCAGAACTTGATGGCGTTCTCGACTGGTCAGGTTACTATGTAAGGTGGCGGCAGGAAGTTCGCGTCTCTGTAAATCTTGGACTTGATCTTCCATTAATGCCAAAAGTGGCGAAATTACAATCGTTAAACCCTGCTTTAAAATTGCGGGAAGTTGAAAGCAAATTGACTTCCCTCCACCCGTTGCCAATAGAACTAAACTATCGCGATCGCATAATAGATTCTCAATAATCTCCGCTTGTGGTGGACGGAAATCAGAATATCCCCATACTTTTTGAAAGGTCTGCAAAACAGAGGGAGGCAACATCAGATGTCTAAGAAGTTGATTTTTTCTTTTGAGAGAGCTTAGCCAGACTTTCGGATATATTTTTGGACATCGGTCTGGGGCGCTTGACGATGGAGAAAACACGATAATCGTCAGTATCTGACTCATCCGTTGTGGTTTCGCTAGATTCCGTCATGCGAACGATACTATAGTCCGTATCATCTTCATAAATGGCAAGGGTGACGTTAAGAATATCCAGAAAATTAACAAAACCACGACACTCGTCTTCAGGATATTGGCTATAAAATTTAATTAGCTCGGCAATACAGGTCTCAAGGTGCAATCGACTCTCTCGACGTAAGAGAATGATTTTAAGTAACATAATCACCAAGGGCATGGGATTATCGCGAGTCAGTAGGAAGTAAAATAAATCAGAGGGATTTTTTTGCTCGTCAATGGTGAGAAGCTGGATCGCGCGTTTACAGGTTGTTTGAATCAATCCAAACATCACAATTTGGCGATCGCAGCTTGTGTGAAACTGCGTAATTTTCTCAACGAACCCAAACTGAAAAAGCTCAGATATCTCAGCATCATAGTTAGGAAGATCTAGATACTCTAAAAATTTCTGCTTAAATTCTTGGAATGTAACTCCTTTAAGTTGCTCTAAAAATTGATGGGCTAGATTTTTATAGCTAGTACTTCCTTGCCTCGTTAAAATCGTTTTCACGAGATTAAGAATGCTATCCCCGAGGCTAGTTGGGTTTTCCTGTGGTTTAGATTGAGAACTTAGACGTGAGTTTGACTGTAGATCGGTTCCCGCAGAGGCTGTCTTTCGACCGAGACGAGCAGTGTACATGGCTAGATCGAATTTAAATTGCTTCTTGATTTTGCGAGAGAGCGCATCGGCAATTTGCCTCTGTTCTACTGGTTTGCTCAGATCGGCATATTGAGAGGTCAAGAGATAAGAGGTAAAACGATCGCTCCAGTTTGTTTTAGATTGACTGGAACTACTAGGTCTCCCCAAAAAGAGCAGTAGAGATTGATAGTCAGGGCTGTTAACAAAGTTTTGGAGCCAAATCCGTAAAGTCTTGAGCTTTGTTGTCTTGGTGGGCTGAGCGATCGATGGATCGGAAAAAAGACCAATCAGAAGATGGGTATAACGATAATTGCTAGTAATCCGCCAATTATTAATCAGAATGTAGCAGCAGCGTAGTAGCGTGTTCCTAAATTCTGTTTCTTGATTGAAAAAGATGATCTGCCCCAGCGATCGAAATGTCACAGGATCGTCAACCTGTTCGTACCGAATAAATAAATTTTCAAACTGATGTATAACTTGCTCAGGCGTATATCGTCTAACTATTTCCAAAAAAAAGCCATAGATCCTTTGCTGAATCTGCTCAATGCTTCCCGTTTGAAGTTCAGTGATTTCTTCAGTATATTGATTTGGAGTTGGCTGTGAAAAAGCAAAGCCAGACATTACATACCCCTAGCTCCGATAAGAATTTTTAAATTTGGTTATATCTAATGATTTTGAGGATTTTATGGGGAAATCCTCAATCTTAGGTTTGTATGACTCAATTCGTCCGCATTGCGCAAGATCTTGCATACGACGTTTGGGACATAATCCTTTCTAACTATGAAGGTATCTATAACCCAAAAAAAACTAACGTACTAGCGACTGTAATTAATGAGAAATAATTATAGGTTAGATTTTTGAAAATTTTGCCAAGTTTTTACAAGATTTTTTTGTGTCATTACTGACCAGTAGTCTGAGTGCCTGCACCACACCCCTGAGCATTGTTTGGTAAAGTACCACCATTGGCAGATACTCCACCTGCTCCTGGCTGATTATTTTCACAAAGAATCGCGAGGCTGGTAACATCACTGCTACCAGCTACTAAAGACAGTGAAACTACTCCAGCATAGGATCTAAGAGCAGGAAGTTGGCTAAGAGCTTCGCTCAAGGCTGTAGCGTTTGTCCCACCTGTCGAGTTAATTGCCGACGAAGTATAGGAAAAGTTTGTAGTCGTTGTTTTGATGCCAACCCCCAAAACATCAAGATTAGGAGCAAATCTACTCTTCTCAGAATAATAAGCCTGTTGACCCTTGTTTAGAGAACCCACATAGGTTCTAGCTTCCGATTGTTTGGCTTTAGCCGTTTGATTAAAGAAAGCAGGAAGTGCGATCGCTGCCAAAACACCAATGATTATAACAACAACCAGCAATTCAATTAAGGTAAAGCCCTTTTCAGAGTCTTTCCTGCTGAGCAGGTATTGCAGAAATTTTACTTTGAATTCAGATTTCATGACTTTGCCCGTTGTATTTGAGAGTAGTTACATTTCACCCATAAATACAACTTACCCCCTTTTTATTTAATTTCAATCTCTCCATAGCAAGCAGTTAGAAACTTGATGTAAAAACGCGATCGCTCTAGTTTGAGAGGTTCCGTAAGCGATCGTATGGGATATCAAGCATAAATCGTCAATACACAGAAAATTTATACCAATTTAAAGACTGAGGGTAACAGATCTAGCATGTTGATAAGAATTACACGGTCTTGCATTTCCTATCTGTTGCTATCCCTAATTAAATTGGTATTAGACCGATTTTGCAAAAGTGGAGATGAAGTAGCCATTCTCAAGAATCGAAATGGGAACTCTGGATCTAGTTAAGGCTTTGCTTAAACTTTAATTCATTTCTTCAATCAGCTTTGCAATCAAGCCTGCATCTTCGGCGTAGGGAATTCTTTCCAAATAGTTTTCTAGATCGAGACGAGCTTCAGTAAATCGTTGTAGTTGATAGCAAAGTAATCCATGATCGCGCTGTTGCATGGGATTATCGGGATAGAGCATCAGCAACTTCTCGATCGCCGCAAGGGCTTTTTCGGCTTGTCCTCGGCGTAAATAGATATGTTTGAGATTGGTTAGCATGCGTTCTAAAATCTTGCGCGTGCCCACAGGTTCCAAATACTCTGGGCGCAGGGTCATGTTTTCCCCATAGACCTGAGCCAGACGAGTGGCGCAATCGTGCTTAAACAAAATCTCGCCTTGATGAAAAGGATCGACAAAGATTTCCACATCTTCACGATGCGGACGAATAATAAAATGACCAGGAAGACTCACCCCTGTAAATGGGAAGCCAATGCGATCGGCGATCGCCATATAGACAATCGAGAGCGTAATTGGAATGCCAGAGCGATGTTCGATTACATCGGTAATAAAACTGTTACGCGGAGCGTAGTAATCGGTTTCGTTGCCGTGAAATTTTTTTTCTGCGAACAGGTACTGATTAATCTCTCCAATGATTTTTAGAGGATAGATGAGATGTTCGGTGCGAGGACGTAAATGTTCTGCCATGCGATCGATCTCGGCGCGATAAAAGGCAAGATCGATGCGAGGATATTCTTCCCAAGCGATCGCCAATGCCCCCTCAAGCAAATGCTCGTTCGTCATGTCTGACTCAGGCACTCTTGAAACTTGCCAAAATTTTTGTCGCGCAGGCGAAAGATTGAATGTGGTCATAGATTGTCTGTCAAAAACCTCTCGCAGCAATTTATGCGCTGCTTTTCCCAAAGATTGCTAAAGATACACTAGAGCGCATAGACATGACCGCCAAACAATAGGCGCGTAATTCCCTTTTGAGCTAACTTTTCGTGGGTGGCATAGATCAGATCGCCAGGAAACTTGATTACACGCTGATTTTGGTTAGAAAATCTACGAGCGATGCGATGGTTATCAAATAGTGCCACGGTTCGAGCCTGATTTTCCTCAGGGGGAATCAGTCCCAATTCCTTAAAATCACGCAGAGGTCGGGTAATAATTTCCGCTGACTTATCTACAACCATGTAGCAGGTTGATGGCAATTCTGCATCTTCTAAGGGAAGAATATTGAGCTTTACACTCGCATCAACAGGATCGCCTCCTACAAATGCAGAGATATCTTCAAATTCACCATCGGACTCGTCATCTTCTTCAAAGTCTTCATCTAGATCGTCTTCATCTAAAAGATCGGAGTCGTCGCCATCTTCTTCTTCATCCTCATCAAATTCATCATCGACGCTGCCCTCGACGATAATTTCGTTGTTGATCTCACTCAACAAAACTTCTGGATCGACCCCTAAATCATTACCAACCTCTGATGCTAGAACAGAATCTTGGGGGGCTGGGGCATTGTAGGCGATCGCTGGTGTATCGGTCACATACAATTCTTGCTGAAGTCGTTCTTGTAACTCTGCTTGTTGTCTTTCTAATAGCTCTTCAGCTTGGCGCTTGAGCAATGCTTGTTTGGTGATCGGTTTACCAATGATCTTTTCTACGGGTGGAGTCGTTACTGTCGGATTAACTACTACAGCCTCTCGGTAACCTGGTTCAAAGTCTGGCTCAGTAGATGGAGCACCAAATGCGGACTTAAATGCGCCATGAAAGGAGGGTTGGGGATCGCTCAAATTATCGATTAGATTTAATTGATTAATTCTAGGCTGGGGTGATTTTTGCGGACTAGCTTTTGGTAAAGCGCTTGAAGGTACAATCTCGGCAGGGGAAGCAGCAGATTTTTTTACTTTAGACTGCTTTTGCCCCACGATTTGTTTATATTCCTCGGCTGGAATTAGTTCTTGTAGCAATCTCAAGACTGTACTCGAACTAATTTCGTACTGTTTGGCAAGTTGCGTTGTAGTCGCATCTGTCTCACAGTACAAACGAAGAATTTCTTTTTTATCAGCGATCGACAGTTTAGCCACAGCAATTAAGCCACAAGAGCAGGAAATGGAATTGGAAAGTCAATTTATATCTTAGCGTTAGAGCGGATCGGTTAGAGTTTTAAATGGAACAATTTACACTGGTACTACGTCAATAGGAGGCGGTACGATTAGTTGAGGTGTTGGTTATAAAGGTGTCGATCGGAAGAGGCATAGGCATGAAAGCCACAAAATAGAGCCCTAGTTGCTTCTTTGCCTTCACTTTTATGTTCTATGTTAAGCCTATTGAAGTCTGTCCAATGCGATCGCTCTAAAAATTTAAAAACATCAGTCAAGTTAAATAAACCAATGAAAATCAGTACGTTTCTAGTTTCTACATTAACCTGCGCATCACTCTCAGCTTTTCCAGTCGCTCTTTTTACCGCCTCATCTGCACAGGCCCAAAATAATTTGGTTTTGTTTGGGGCTGGTAAAGAAGCAACGCTTGGCTACGTTATTCGGACAACGCGCCCCAATGATAGGTTAAACTCTATTAACTTTTTTGCCCCATTGCCTAAAAATAAGGCAGTTTCTGAGTTACAAGTCCTCTATCCTGAAGGATTTGGCAGTGCGATTGACCCCGACAATGTGGAAATTGTGATTCGCCAAACCAAGCAAAAGGTTAAGGTTAGAGAGGTTTTGGTCGATCGCGAGGTACGTAGCGTTCGCTTTATTTTCCAAGAACCGATCGCTAGCAAACCCAACCAAGAGTTAGAGATTGTGGCAACTGGCGTGACCAATCCTTCTAGATCGGGGATGTTTCGATTTGAGGTTCAGGCTTTGGGTACAGAGGCAAATCCTTTGTTTCAATTTTTAGGTCAGTGGTTGGTCACAATTTATTAATCACCGATTAAATGGCTCCATTGCTGTTCAACAGCTTTAAGCAATCGTGTTTGCGTCCAGTTTTGGTATAAATGAGCCGCGATCGCGGCTCCTCCCGCACCAACGCCCTCTTTGACAAATCCCTGCTCGTAAGCCCGTAGCTGGGCATATTTGGATTCCTCAAAACTTAACTGAGTGGCAATCAAAGGGACATCACCGATTAAGTTTGCCAAACCTACGGTGTCCCCCGTCTTGTCTTCTGCTACCCAGCGGGTCGTACCTACTACGATTTGAGTAGCATCCCAATCTAATTGTCTTTGGGCGGAGATCGCTCTGACTAGGGCATAGATTGCCAACATTTGGGTTCCTCCTGCTAAAAGCACACCGACTTTGCGGCTAGCAGCGATCGCCATGCCTGCCACCACAATTTGCATGGGGTCGCCCACTGCTGCCACTACTGTAAAAGGATCGGCGGGAAGGTCAGTCAAATTTTGTATGCCCTGTTGTACCAGTTGCCATTTTTGCGCGTGGTTGCAAGTAGGGTGCGAACTATTCACCTTATCTTTGGCATTAATTCCTAATGCGGTCAAAACAGCTAAAGCTGTCGTCGTGCCACCCACAACACATTCAGCCAAAATCACATAGGCACCTGCCTGCGTCAGTTGCTTGCCCCATACTAGTCCCTGTTCCCATAGACGGTTGACGATTTTGATGCTAAGCGCTTGCCCCGTACTGAGACACTTGGCTGGCTCGCCCTGTAGATCGATATGTGGAACTGTTGGGGGTATGGGTAACCCCGCATTAAAAATGTAGTGGGGCAGGGCTTGACCTGCAAGGACGGCACGGGAAATTAATACAGGGGAGGCTCCTGCGGGTAAAGGGGGTAAAGGAAACTGAATCGCTTGACCTGTGGCTAGAAACTCAGCATCGGCGATCGCGGTGTATTTGCGATCGTCTGGTGTTGCCCCTGCTGCGGAAATATGCGGAATCAGCCCCGTATCTGTAAACCCTAAAACGCAAGCGAATACAGGTTTCTGTCCTTTATATTTTTGCAGCCACGCCTGTGCTTGGTCTAGTTGGGTATAGGCTTCGATCATTTCTTATGCTTGCGGCAGCGATCGCTGCAATATTTAACCTCATCCCAGCAATCTGCCCATTTTTTTCGCCAAGTAAAAGGGCGATCGCAAACCAAACAAGTCTTACTGGGTAAGTTAGCTTTATTGCCCTTGTAGCTCATGGGAATTTACGAACACGATGAGTTATTAAGGATTCCTTGACAGTTTTTTTACTTTCTTGACTCCAGCTTTTCGATAGAGTCCATCCGCGCAAAGCCAATTACCTGTAGTTTGCCATCGGTGATTTCTAGCTTTAACACCCTTGCAATAATGCCTAGCTCTTCTAATTGATCTAGATTCACAACTTTATTGATCCCTTTGGCAAAGGCATGGGTAATTTGTCGGGGTACTTTTGCACCTTGTAAATTGATTTCAGGATCGATCAATTTCAGGCGAGTACCGTCAACGATCTGAAGACCTGCTTCGATAACCACATCTAAAGGAGGCTTTTGTTGAGATTGGGGCACATTTGGGTTTGCTGGGACTGGTTGTAATTTAGTCGATAGCTGGATGCGGTTATCATTTAAAAATTTAATTTCTGGATTCACAAGGTCAAAGATCTCGGTTTTACCTGTGCCAGAGGAGGACATGTCAATCTTGATGCCTTTAAAGGAATTGGCAATGGTGGGCGATCGCAGGGCTTGATTTAAATCTTCTGACTTTAACACCACTCTAACCGCAGCTTGGAGTGGTTGCCGCAATACCAATTTACCCGACTGGATCGAGGAAGGCTCAATACTAATGGGGTCTGTTTCGAGATCGACGGCTTCAACGCGTAGGTAGGGTAAGATGCACAGCCCCCTGCCTGCTAAACGAATGCGATCGACTTTCCCTTGTAAAAGTTGGTAATTGGGCGCATTGTCTACTCTGACCTCTAGGGTCTCAGCACAGGAGAGTTGATTTCGCAGGGTATCAGCAGCCACGCGATCGATCACAATACCTGGTGTACCTGCTAAACCAAGTAAAGTTGTCAAAATTCCTGCGATTAGTTCCATATCATTCCTTTCTGACAACGAATAGCTGACTACTCTAACGTAACAAAGTTATAAGGAGCCGTGAAGTTGTTGTAACGAATCCTGAGCCGATTCTCAAATTGAGCATCTAGAGACTCTACGAGTTGGGCAAACTGGGGCTCCTTGTCATCATCAATCAGAAAAGAAGCGTTGTAAAGCATGTTTTCTGTGAGCAGATCGCCCTCGATATATTTGTGGCATAGGGGCTGCAAGGCATCCAAAAACGTCTCAATAATCGATCGCTGTCTTTTTTCTAGAGCCGCCTCTAACTCCTGCCCAATTTCGATCGCTTCGTCCATGCTGAGGGTCTTACCCATGAGAGATTCGCGCTTTTGGGCTAAGTCGAGATCTTCGGTCAAAGCGAGATTTAGCTCTAGTACTTGATCCCAAAATAGCTTAATGCCTACTTCTCGTTTGCCTTTCAGGTCATCCAGCAAAGCCATTAATGCTTCTTGGTGACCTTCGATTAAGTCGGTTTGAACCTGCGTCCAATCATCGATGACCAAGCCAAACTGTAAGGGCAAGGGTACTGCCTGCTTCACTTCTAAAGCCTTCATCAAGCACTCCTGCACCGTCTCATGGGCAAGTAAGTTGGCGCGGCTGGCTAAATAGCGATCCTGCTGCGATTCGCTATAAGCAATGGCAAAGGGTTCTAAAGCATGAAACTGGACAGATTGCTTATTCATGCCCTGTAGATCTAGATCCTTGACCGAATTTAGATCGGCTGCGTTAAAAATAGCGTACAGGTACAAACTCATGGGCAATCCTAACTAACTAATCCTAACTATTCGGTGAATTGATTTTAAGTGGATTTGAGCGCAATCGTGCCGCGATCGAACACCTGTCCTTTGGTGTCAATTGCCTCGGTGACGATCTTGTCAGCATAAACCTCAAGCAAGACAAAGCTGCGCTCTGCGGCTGAGTAGGCTGTGGTGGCAGATTTTCCAACGGGACGAGTGTTGGCTCCACCGCCATGCACGATATAGGTTGTGCCTTTGATCGGTAGCGATCGCTCGTAGTCGTGGTCGTGTCCGCACAGATATAGCTGCACGTTGTACTTTTTAAATAAGGGCGACAGATCGCGAATAAACTCGGCTGTATTGCCATAATGCCCCGATGAATAGATGGGATGATGGCCGACCACGATTTTCCAAGGGGCATCGCTGGCTGCCAAACTCTTGTCGAGCCAAGCTAACTGTTCCTGCCAAGGCGCATTGACATTAGTATCGATCGCAAAAAACTGTACCGCATCATTCGCTCCTGTACGGAAGGTGTAATAGCGGGTAGGCATATGGAAAGGAGCATAGGCAAGTTGATCGGCTCCGTTTTTGGTGCGAATATCGTGATTTCCCAGTACTGCGTGAAACTTTACCCCTTGGTTGAGGAGTGGGGCGTAGGGGTCTTCAAATACGGCTTTAATTTTTTCAATCTCTCCATCGTTATAGATATTGTCTCCACCTAGGATGACTAAAGGGTAGGCTTTTTGCTTGTAGGTCGCAGCCATAGCTTCGGCAACGGCATACTGTCCGCGATCGCCAGTGCCTGTATCCGCCACAGCGGCAAAGCGTAATAACGGCTGTCCAGAGGTATTTGCCGCAATTTGTGTAGGCTGTGTTGTTGAAGGAGTCTGCGGGTTGGAATCTGGCGTGTTATTTGCCTGTGTTGGGTTTGACTTACCTTGATTGAGCTTGGCAAAAACACCACCTGCCACCAAGGCTCCAGCACTTGCGCCCAAACCCACAATAATAAAACGACGACCAATTGCCATAAAAATTAATCAGAAATTGCTAAATGTACGGATTTGATAACTAAGTCAGCTACCACTATAAGCGAATCTTTATCTCTGCCTATTTTAGCGATTCAGTCTGAAACTGTTCCATTAACCAACTACCAACTTCAGACTGAGACTTTGTGCGGCTCATACTTAATGCTTCTTGCAAAGTAGCGATCGCTAAGCCTGGCACAACCTTGGACTGATGAATACGATAACTACCTTGGTTGGTGATTCCTTTCAGGATGCGTCCCGCCGCAAAGGCAAAAATTAAAGCATTTTGCACATCAAATCATCAAATTATAGATGTTCGGATTTAACTTATGGAGCAATCAGAGTGATTTCGGGGAAGTAGGTGCGATCGCGGGTTGCATCCCTTGTTAGAAGCGCATAGCCAGCAAACATTGAGTGAGCGCCAATATAAAAATCTGGCAATGGCGATCGTCTCTCTCCGCCTCTTTTGCGATACGTCAGAAAAGCCTTTCCTGCGGAAAAAGCAGCTTCATAAGGTAATGGTTCACGTCGAAAGAAAGACAGTGGCAGAGCCGATTCTAAATCGGTAATGTTTGAAAAACCTATGGATATTTCAGCATAAATAATCGGGTTAATGAGCAAATCTCCCTGTTCAGCATAGTAGGCAAGTTGTTGGGATGACCACTCAAACCAAGTCTTATCTTCGGTCAAAATATCAAGAATGACATTACTATCAACCAATATGCTGCTCAGTCTTTACCCCGCGTCAGGTTAAGAATTTCATCAGATGTCATTCCAGTCGTAGCTTTGCCGCGCATTGCTGAAATCATATCCGCTCCACGTTTTCGAGGTGGATTTTTCTGATAACGCCAAGTCAAAAAATCTAAAAATATCCTAATTTCTTCTAACGCTGGCTGTGGTAGATTCTGGATTATTTCTAAAATTTCGGTTTCAGTTGTTAACATAACTATTTAATCTCCTCGTCGTGCTGGGACTGCCTCAACATTCATGCATCCATTGCGATCATAGCCTTTGGCTTTCTCAAAGTGAGGATCGATCGCCTACAAGAATCAAGATATTCGCCCCAAGGCACAGCAATCCATCGGTCTGTTGTAAGGCTTGTAATTTGGGGAGCATCCTTGTTAGAGTCCCTTGTGCTTCAATCGGGGAAGAGTTCAAAAAAGTTTACAATAGCTAAAAGATTCAGCTTTCTGGATTGGCAACATTTTAAAACGATTAATCAGAAGATGCGAGCAGCAATTATCGGGGCAGGTTTGGCAGGCATGACCACAGCCGTGGAACTTTGCGAACAGGGCTATGAAGTCGAAATCTTTGAATCGCGCCCCTTTGTCGGAGGGAAAGTCAGCAGTTGGCTAGATGCGGATGGCAACCATATTGAGATGGGACTGCATGTATTTTTTGGCTGCTATTACAACCTATTTGCCCTGTTCAAAAAAGTGGGGGCATATCAACATCTGCGCCTCAAAGAACATACCCACACCTTTATCAATAAGGGCGGCAGGACTGCCGATCTAGACTTTCGCTTTTTTACAGGTGCGCCTTTTCATGGCTTGAAAGCATTTTTTACCACGGGACAATTATCGGCGCAAGACAAGCTGCAAAACGCGATCGCCTTGGGTACGAGTCCGATCGTGCGTGCCTTGATCGATCCTGTGGGTGCGATGAAAACGATTCGCAATTTGGATAGCATTAGCTTTAAGGACTGGTTTTTGTCCCATGGTGGCTCTCAAGGCAGTATCGACAATATGTGGGATGCGATCGCTTACGGATTAGGCTTCATCGACTGCGAGAATATTTCTGCCCGTTGTATGCTGACGATCTTTCAGTTTTTTGCCACCAAAACCGAAGCCTCTGTATTGCGGATGCTGGAAGGCTCGCCCGATGAGTTTTTGCATAAGCCGATTGTGAAATATATCGAAGAGCGCGGCGGTAAGATTCATGTGCGGCGGGGCGTGCGGGAAGTTTTGTTTGAAGGCGAAGGCGATAATACCCATGTCACGGGGTTGGTTGTGGGCAAAGATGACACCCAAGAAATTGTGAAGGCAGATGTCTATGTTTGCGCCACGGACGTGCCGGGCGTTAAACGCGTGATTCCAGAGGCATGGCGCAAGTGGCCGTTGTTTGACAACATCTATAAACTCGATGCTGTCCCCGTGGTAACCGTTCAACTGCGCTTTGATGGCTGGGTCACGGATATCGACAACCTGCTCTATGCCGTAAAAGTTGACTTTTCTACTTTTGCCGATTTGGCGATTACCAGCCCAACCAACTATTACAAACAGGGGGAAGGCTCGTTACTCCAACTCGTGCTTACCCCCGGCGATCCGTTTATTAAAGAAAGTAATGAAGCGATCGCACAGCATACCCTCAAGCAAGTCCATGAAATTTTTCCCTCGTCGCGCCATCTCAACATGACTTGGTACAGTGTAGTCAAATTGGCACAATCCCTCTATCGCGAGGCTCCAGGTATGGATGTGTATCGCCCCAGTCAGACCACACCCATCTCCAATTTTTTCTTGGCAGGCAGCTACACCATGCAAGACTACATCGATAGTATGGAGGGAGCTACGCTGTCAGGCAAACAATGTGCTGAAGCCATTCTCGCTAGCCAGAATAAATAGATGATTTCTTCTTCGGAATTTACCCCACCCTAGCCCTCCCCTTGCAAAAGGGAGGGAACAAGATTTCAGATCTTCCCCCTTGTAAAGGGGGAATTAAAGGGGGTAAGTCCGACTTACGCGTACACAATGGGATTTTCTATACTAGAAATGTCTAAATTGCCTAGCTTTACGATCGCTTGATTTACACTTATTCACGAAACAATAGCGAGTCAGGGTTCTTGGTTTCCCTTTTTCTGCTAATCTCAAAAGAATATGTAATGTTTTTTTAATTGAGAGATTTGAGCATGAAAGCACTAGTGCGCTTTTCAGTTTTAATACTAGCGATCGCTGTTACTTGGACATTTGGTCTTATCGGTAACCTAAGTCCCTCTGTTTTGGCTGACCAACTCCCCGATACCAGCTTTATCAAACAAGATATAAGCAAAATCGATCTAAACAATGCCAACATCAATGCTTTTCGTAAAGTAAAGGGTATGTACCCCACGCTCGGCCGAATCATTGTTGAAAATGCCCCTTATGATTCCTTAGATGATGTGCTAAACATCTCAGGCTTGACGGATACTCAGAAACAAACGATCCGTGACAATGCTGGTGTTTTCACATTAAATAAACCAGACAATTCTATGAACCGCGAACGGATCAACAATAGCGTCTACAGACTCTAAGGCTTGCCCCAACTTACGGTATGTCATGACTATGTCTTTTGGTAGTAGGGGAATAAATTCTCATTCTGGGAGTTTATTCCCTTATTTCTATCTTTAAAATTTGAATAAATGCTTAATCTGTGAATTTAATCTGTGAATAAAAGCCAATTTGACGCCATCGTTGTCGGAGGAGGAGCAGCAGGGCTGTATACAGCGCTCTCCCTTGCTAGTATGGGCGATCGCCAAATTGCTTTAATCACCAAAGATAATCTCACGATCTCAGCCAGTGACTGGGCGCAGGGTGGCATTGCTGCAGTTGTAAGCGTTGATGACTCCACCATCCTTCATGCCGAGGATACGTTACAAGCAGGTGTGGGGCTATGCGAATCAGAGGCAGTTGAAGTTTTAGTGAACGCTGCCAAGCCACAAATCGAGAAATTAATTGAATTTGGGGTCGATTTCGATCGCCACGGTGATTCGCTGGCACTGACCCTTGAAGCCGCACACTCTCGGCGTAGAGTTTTACATGCAGCCGATGCTACGGGGCGCGCCCTCGTAAGTACGCTTGCCAAACAAGTTTTAGAACAACCGAATATTCACGTTCTCAAGGAAACCCTCGTCCTCGATCTATGTATGGAGCGAGGTCGTTGCGTGGGAGCCTTTTGCCTCGATTTAGCCCAGAAAAGTTTGGGAGAGACCAATGCCCCAGAGTTATTTCTGGCGCCTGTTGTGGTCTTGGCTACGGGTGGAGGGGCTCAGGTATTTGCCCAAACCACCAACCCCACGGCAAGTACGGGCGATGGCGTAGCGATAGCGTGGCGGGCTGGGGCGTTGATTCGAGATATGGAATTTGTGCAATTTCATCCCACTGCTTTAGCTGTGACGGGTGCACCTAGATTTTTAATTAGCGAGGCAGTGCGGGGAGAAGGAGCACATTTGATTGATGCCAAAGGCGATCGCTTTGCCTTTACCTATCATCCTCAAGGAGAATTAGCCCCGAGGGATGTGGTTAGTCGTGCCATTTTTACCCACTTACAAACCACGGGCGAACCAACGGTTTTCTTAGATCTGTCGCCGATTTCGCCCGAAACGATCGCTTACCGTTTTCCCAACATCATCAAAATTTGTCAAAAATGGCAAATCGATATTTTCTCTCACCCCATTCCAGTTACACCTGCGGCGCACTATTGCATGGGTGGCATTGTCACAGACACTTGGGGCAAAAGCTCTTTGCTTGGACTCTATGCTGTCGGTGAAACCGCCAGTACGGGCGTTCACGGAGCCAATCGCCTTGCCAGTAACTCGCTACTGGAATGTTTTGTGTTTGGGGCGCGTTTAGCAGAAGGGGTAAAGCAAAGTTTCGCTACATCAAGTCAAATAGAATCTCTCTCCAATCCTCGGGTTTCCGATCTGGCGCAAGCATGGGAACAAAAGTGGTCTGAGAATCTTCAAGCCATGCTGCTTCAGTCAGATTCTCAAGTAAATCCGCAAGCAAAGTTGCAAGGGATCAAAACGGCTTTACGCGAACTGACTTGGCAAGCGGCAGGTATCTGTCGGCAAGCGGACGAAATGGTAGCAGCCCTAGCCCAAATTCAACAATGGCGAAAAGAACTAGCCCAGCTTACCTGTAGCGATCGCCTCTGGGGTGAGACCTGTAACCTCGCGGATTTTGCCTACTTGCTGGTGCGATCGGCGTTGTTTCGTACTGAGAGTCGTGGGGCGCATTACCGCAGTGACTATCCCAGCACCGATCCTGAATGGCAATGTCATACTGCGATCGCGCATGAAACGATAAACCGTCAACCCCTAAGGACTTAAACCTCTCTCAGTAGCCAAAAACCTGCAAAATGTTCCACATCTGGGCTGGTTTGAACTGCCAAAAAGTGAATGCCATTCGCTTTTTGTTTTGCGGCTTCAAAGCTATCTCCTTCGGCGATCGCTTTGCTATCTTTCGGTGCTTGCAAACTTGTGAGAATCCAACTGTCATCAGCACTAGCTTCTAGGAGTAATTGAGTTTTACCAGCCATCGCCGCCCGTTCAAATTTGAGGAATACTGGATCGACCCCTGACATCCACGCGGCTAAAGGTAAGGCACGGGCAGAAATCATGATAATTCCTGGGATTACCAAGTCTGGCGGAAGGGATGCGGTCTGAAAGGTTTCACCAAAGTCCATAGACCATTCTGAAGCTGAGGCTAGATCGGCTGCTGTAAGCGATACCAAAATCCAGCGATCGCCCATTAAGGCATTCGGTACGGGCAGGGATGTAATGGCTTGTACTTGTAAAGGCAGAGGTTTTGGATCGACTGCCTGAAAACCCGGGCGTTGAGGATAGACCTGCTCCATCCGTTCTTGCAACCAATCAGAGAGCGTGAAAAGACGTCTAGATGCGAGGGCGGGAATTTCTGCTTGCTTGCACCCGCGCGTGATGATGTTGCTCATACTAGGACGAAAGAAGCGAATCTTGAGCGGAGTTTGTTGAGAGGCAGTCACTGCCTCACGCAGTTGGTTAGCTAACCAAGTGGAGTTGACCTCGTTGCTAGGACATTCCTTAACCCACTCAAACTGTCGATCTGTATCGCAAATCAACAGTTCCCATATTTTCTTGTTATTCTCATCCAGAACGGGACGGGAATAAAAATCTAACTCCCAAATGGTTGCCATGAATCTCGACGCTCGCTTTCACTCTAAATATAGTCGTTCGATCGGTTTCTTATAAATTTTCGATGGATATTCAATCAGCGCCGTTGCGCCAATTTATCGTAAACCATTTGCAGATCGACATGATGATGTGCCATAGCTACAAGGGTGTGATAAAACAAATCTGCCACTTCTGAAGCGATCGCATCGGCATCATCGTCTTTACATGCCATCACCACTTCTGCGGACTCTTCGCCAATTTTCTTTAAAATCTTATTGTCGCCACCGTCAAAGAGTTGACAGGTATAGGAGCCAGCCTTAGGGCGATCGCGGCGATCGGTAATTACCGTAAATAGTTCTGAAAGAGGATCGTTCATAACCAAAGAATTAATACCCATTTCAATTGAAATTGCAACAGAAGCGAATCTATCCCAAATCACATAGGGGCAGTGCCCCTGTGCCTGCCCAGAAATTTAAGGGAGACCACAGGGAGATTGCCCCTACAGTATGTAATTTGCTAGAAATATCTAGATACCTAGAGAGAACTTCTTTCGCAATTTACAGGATTCTTACCAGCTAACTAACTTCGATTACTTGATGGAAACCTTACCACCAGCTTCTTCGAGTTGCTTCTTAGCTGCTTCGGCATCAGCCTTTGCCAAGCCTTCCTTAACGGTCTTAGGTGCAGACTCTACCAAGTCCTTCGCATCCTTTAGACCCAAACCAGTGATTTCACGCACGATCTTGAGAACGGCGATCTTCTTGTCAGCAGGAACTTCAGTCAGAATGACATCGAAAGCAGTCTGTTCTTCTACTTCTTCAGCAGGAGCAGCAGCAGCAGCAGCCACCATTACACCACCTACAGGAGCAGCAGCAGAAACGCCAAAGGTTTCTTCGATCGCCTTCACCAATTCAGAAGCTTCTAAAAGGGTTAGGGTCTTGAGTTGTTCGATAATATTGTCGGTTGTTGCAGACATGGTAATTATTCTCCAGTTATTGGTTGTCAGTTGTCAGCGGTCAGTAAAAAATTAGGCTGCTTCTTTCTCATGAATTGCCTTAATTGCTCTACCCAGAGACTGCGGCACTTCTTTGATGCCGACTGCCAACTTGGTAGCCACACCATTGATTGCACCTGCAATTTGAGCCAGCAGAACTTCGCGAGAGGGTAGATCGGCGATCGCTTTGAGATCGTTAGGAGTCAAAGCTTTTCCGTCTAGCACACCACCACGGAGTTCAGTCTTTTTGGTTTCCTTCAAAAACGCTTGGTATGCTTTGATCGCACCAGCGATATCGTCTTTCACCAATAGACAAGCTGTAGAACCTTTGAGAAAAGATTCTAGGGATTGCCACTGGGTTTGCTCGGCGATCGCTTTTTTGATCAGAGTGTTTTTAGACACCTTACATACAGCTCCAGTTGGTCTTAGTTGACGGCGAAGTTTTGTAATCTCAGCCACGGTTAGACCCGTGTAATCGATTACCATCACCATCTGCGCCTCAGCGAGTTCGCCTAAGAATTCTTGGAGAAGTTCTTTTTTTCCAGCTAGGCTTCTGCCCATACTTATCACCTCCTTATCATTTGGGATTGAGATTTATCCATTGGATAGATCCCTAAAAAACAAACAGTCAAAAAACAAAACGCCCCGCTTGAGAAAAGACGAGGCGCTTGCTTTCGCAGCTTTACAACTTCAGGTTTGAAGCAGGATTTTGAACTGTAAAGTAGCAATTCAAAATTCCTGAGTCATTCCATTCGGTTACCTCGGTAGGAAATTAAGCAAAATGCACCTACTTTCTACGGTATATTTCGTTTTTAAATCTGCATGTTAATTTCTGTTTGGTTTAGATGGATGGATGCGACAAATTAGGATTCGACTCAGTATTCGACCAACTGGCCGCATCGATTTCATTCAACGAACGATCTATTCACCGAATTTCAGATCGCGCAAGCTACTGATATCTACTTCGATAGAAGGTCCCATCGTAGAAGAGACATAAAGCGATCTCCAATATCTGCCCTTTGCACCCGATGGACGATTGCGATCGATGGTCTCTTGCAAAGCTTTCAAGTTCACAAGCAAGTCTTGAGCATCGAAGGTTGCTTTGCCAAATAGTACGTGAACGATCCCAGTGCGATCGGCACGGAATTCGATTTTACCACCTTTAAATTCAGCGATCGCAGTCGCTAAATCGAAGGTGACTGTGCCACCCTTAGGCGAGGGCATTAAACCTCTTGGACCTAGCAAGCGACCAAGCTTGGCAACTTGAGGCATCATGTCAGGCGTAGCAATCAGCAAGTCAAAATCTAACATGCCCTTGCCGATTTCATCGATCAGCTCCTCAGAACCAGCAAGATCGGCACCACCTGCTGTGGCTTCCGCCACCTTTTCGCCTCTGGCGATTACAGCGACTTTTACTTTTTGCCCAGTTCCTTTTGGTAAGGCTACTGTAGTCCGCAACTGTTGGTCGGCATACTTAGGATCGATTCCCAATCTGACATGGGCTTCCGCTGACTCAGGAAACTTAGCGGTTGCAGTTTGTTTTAATAACTCTAAAGCTTCTAGTGGTTGATAAGGACGATCCTCTATCTTGCTTAGAGCTTCGCGTAAACGCTTTGATACTTTTTTAGCCATTTTGCTCCTTTGGGGTAGATAACGAAGCCAGTAGCTTCTCCCCCGATAATGTTGATTAAACTTTAAGGCATTGAATTTTAACGAATTGCTAGGAATTCGCTAAATTGACCGATACCAGAATTAATCGGTAATCGATACACCCATATTTTTGGCAGTGCCTGCAATGATTTTCATTGCCGCATCAATGTCATTGGCATTCAGATCGGGCAACTTCGTTTGAGCGATCTCACGTAATTGCGTACGCGTAATCGAACCTACTTTTTTGCGATTTGGTTCAGGCGATCCTCCAGGAATACCCGCTGCTTTCTGAATCAATACAGAGGCAGGAGGTGTCTTGAGAATAAACGTGAAACTGCGATCTTCAAAAACCGAGATTTCTACAGGAATAACCATACCTGCTTGGTCGGCAGTACGAGCATTATATTCCTTGCAGAACATCATGATGTTGACACCATGTTGACCCAGTGCAGGACCAACAGGAGGTGTAGGACTTGCCTTGCCAGCATTTAATGCCAGCTTGATGATTGCTACTACTTTTTTCGCCATTGTCTAAGTTATCGAACGATGTATTGTGAACTTTATGTGGCAGAGCGATGACGCCGTAAAGATAAGTCAAGACGGTTAGCCTTGCAATTTGAACTTGCTAGCTTTGCTGATTAATTTTGCTTTTGCACCTGATTAAACTCTAGTTCTACAGGCGTATCTCTACCAAAGATCGAGAGCAAGGCTTTCAACTTACTGCGCTCGGGGCTAACCTCAACCACTTCACCTTCAAAGTCTTTGAATGGACCAGATAACACCTTGATTTTGTCACCTTGCGCCATGTCAAACTTGACCACGGGTTCCTGCTCAGTAGTGACCCGAAATATGCGCTCTACTTCGCTACGACTCAATGGGCGAGGTGTGACGTGACCGCGACCGCGACTATAGTGATGCTTTTGTTCTGTTCCAACAAAATTGATCACATGGGGGGTGCTTTTAACAGCTTGCCATGCGTCATCATCAATTTCCCAATCGCCAGTAGTGTCATTTTTCGCCATTAACATCTGGATCAGGATGTAGCCAGGAAAGACTTTTTCTGGAACAGTCTGGCGACTACCATCTTTTCTCAGCCTGATTGAGGGCGTTTGAGGAATTTCAATTTGCCTAATCTTGTCCTGCACATCTAGCATAATGATGCGCTGTTCTAGACTGGACTTCACCTTTTTTTCGCACCCCGATGCCACCTGAACTGCAAACCATTGAAGGTTAGAACCTTCTTCAAGTTGATCCAGTTGGTCGGTCAAATCTTGGGGGGCTTTGTCTCCAGCAACCATCAGTGAAACACCTGCAAAGCAGTCCATCTAAAGAGAGCATCGACCAAGTAGATCAAAGTTGCAGCAGCTACAACCATCAAAAGCACAGCAGCAGATTCGCTAAATAGTTGTTGACGAGTTGGCCAAACCACTTTGCTAAACTCAACCTGTGTCTCTTTGAAAAAGTTACCTAAATTAAATCCGCCACTAGAGTCAGACTCTTTTGTGGATTCTTTGAGGTCTTTAACTTCGTTTTTGGTCATATCGCAACTCTAGTGCTCAAATTTTGAGAAGCGCGCCCTGGAGGACTTGAACCCCCGACATCAGGTTTTGGAGACCTGCGTTCTACCAACTGAACTAAGGACGCACACTTTTTTGAATCTGTCTTGAAATAAATTTGTCTTGGCAATTTGATTTGCGAAAGACAGATCTAATCAAAACAATTATAGCCAAAATCGTCAAACATCTAGCTTTTATGAAACTAGAGGGCGCGATCGAATCGCTGCTTGACTCTGGTGGCTTTGCCAACGCGATCGCGTAAATAGTAAAGCTTGGCTCGCCGTACTTTACCACGCCGCAGTACTTTAACGCTTTCAACCTTGGGAGAGTGCAACAGGAAGACCCGTTCTACGCCCACACCTTGAAAGATTTTACGTACTGTGATCACGGCATTAATGCCGCTTCCGCGCATAGCGATCACGATACCTTCGTAAGGCTGAGTGCGTTCTTTGCCGCCTTCTCTGATCCTTACGCCAACTTTAACCGTGTCACCCACATAAATGAGTGGCACTTCTTGCTTCATGTACTTCGCTTCGATTGAGCGAATTATCTCCGTTGCGTGCATAGGAGTCCCAAAAAGTCACGATCATCAATAGTAGTATAGTTTGTTGATTTGGTCTATAGATTTTTTGCTTTTATCTGTTTTTTGGCGATCGCTAGCTTTGATTTAGCCTTTAGGAAATTTGCCGAGGAGTTGACTGCGGAGTTGTTTGATCCGATCGCGATATTGGGCAGCCTGCTCGAATTCTTGTTTTTTGGCAGATTCGCGCATTTGGGCTTCGAGCTGCTCGATCAGTTCGGGGATGGCATCTAGGGAGATGTTGTTAGAGGGTTGCGCGAAATATTCTGTGTCTCGTTCGTGTAAGCGCCGCGAAACCGATAAAAAGTCGAGGATGGCATTGCTTGATTTTTTCACAATTGAGGTTGGCTCGATATTGTGTTCGAGGTTGTAGGCGATTTGAATTTTACGCCGCCGCGCTGTTTCATTAATCGCTTTTTCCATGCTGTTGGTTAAGCGATCGGCATACATGATCACCATGCCATTCACATTCCGAGCCGCTCGCCCAATGGTTTGAATCAGCGATCGCTCTGCTCTTAAAAACCCTTCCTTGTCGGCATCTAATATGGCGACTAGGGAAACTTCGGGTAGATCTAGCCCTTCTCTCAATAAATTCACCCCAATTAAGACATCAAACTCCCCCTCCCGCAGTGCTTGTAGAATCTCAATACGCTCGATCGATTTAATGTCGGAATGCAGGTAACGCACGCTGAGTTTGCGCTCGATAAAGTAATTGGTCAGATCCTCTGCCATGCGCTTGGTTAGGGTCGTAATTAATACCCGCTCTTTGTTGACAATTCGTTTCTTGATTTCTCCCAGTAGATCGTCTACCTGTCCCTCCGTAGGTCTGACAAAGACTTCAGGATCAAGCACGCCTGTGGGACGAATGATCTGTTCGACAATTTGTTCGGATATTTCTAGTTCCCAGTCGCCTGGTGTGGCTGAGACAAATACACATTGCTTGACTTTGCCCCAAAACTCTTCTGCCTTGAGGGGACGATTATCGGCAGCACTGGGTAAACGAAAGCCGTGATCGATTAGCACCATCTTGCGGGCGCGATCGCCGTTGTACATGCCTCGAATTTGGGGAATGGAGACATGGGACTCATCCACGACCAACAGCCAATCATCCGCAGGAAAATAATCGACTAAGCAAGCGGGTGGGTCGCCTGCCTGTCTACCCGCTAAATGCCGCGAATAGTTCTCAACGCCATTACAAAAGCCCACTTCTCTGAGCAGTTCTAGATCGTATCGACCGCGTTGTTCTAGCCGTTGGGCTTCCAGCAACTTGCCTTCCTTAATTAATTCATCGAGGCGTTCTTCCAATTCCTGTTTAATGTCAGCACAGGCAATTTCCAAACGTTCCTGAGGCGTGACAAAGTGACGGGCAGGGTAGATATTCAAGCCTTCCATACTTTGCAAAATCTCGCCCGTGACCGGATCGACATAGCGAATTGCATCGATCTCATCACCAAAAAATTCCACGCGAATCATCCGATCTTCGTAGGCTGGTCCAATTTCCAAGATATCTCCTTTGACGCGGAACTTTCCCCGCGTTAGCTCGACATCATTCCGTTCGTATTGAATCGCGGTTAAATCTCGCAGAACCTGCCGCTGATCGAGTACGGCTCCGACCCTTAAAGGAATGGAAGCTTTGAGGTATTCTTCGGGGATACCCAAACCGTAAATGCAGCTTACGGATGCGACTACAATCACATCTTTGCGCTCAAATAGCGATCGCGTGGCTGAGTGCCGCAACATATCGATTTCATTGTTAATCGAAGCGGTTTTCTCAATATAGGTATCGGTAACGGGAATATAAGCCTCGGGCTGGTAGTAGTCGTAATAGCTGATAAAGTACTCCACAGCATTGTCTGGGAAAAATTCCCGCAACTCGTTACATAGTTGTGCGGCTAGGGTTTTGTTATGGGCTAAGACTAGGGTTGGTTTTTGGTACTGGGCGATCACATTCGCCATGGTCATGGTCTTGCCCGTACCCGTTGCACCTAGAAGGGTTTGATAGCGATTGCCCGTTTTTAGTCCCTGTAATAGCTGAGCGATCGCTTTGGGTTGGTCGGCTTTAGGTTCCCAGGGGGCGCGAAGTTGAAACTCTGACATAAAAGTTAACCTGCTTGTGAGTCGCTTTTGTAAAGGAATTGTAACATCGCACTCTAGTGGGGCGAAGCATTTACGGCGATAAAAACTAATCTCTAAGACTGAAAAGCTTTGCTTAAAAGCGCATCTGCATTTTGAAACATTTTCTGCTAACTTTGTTTAAGGGAAACGTTTTACAAAGTGTTTTATCGCCTGGAGCTTAAAAAAATGACAATTATCTTTCAACTTTTATTAACTGTATTTGTTTTGTTTTCATTTGTGCTGTTGGTTGGCGTACCTGTAGCCTATGCCTCACCCAGTTACTGGAACCAATCTAAGCCTTTGTTACTCGCTGGTTCAGTGCTGTGGGTTTTATTAATCCTTGCGATCGGCGCGCTAAATTCTTTTGTTGCTTAATTCTTAACTCAATTTGCTCGCCTAAAGCGCTCCTCTAAAGCGCTCGTCTAAATTTGACAGCTTAATCTTTCGTAGCCCGAGGCAGAGATATGGCTGACGGCTCAAAGATTTTGCTAGGTTGTTTACAGTAAAAATATGACCGTTTTTGAAGGTAACTTTGTCCATACAAAGGATCTCAAGTTTGCGATCGTAGTAGGTCGCTTTAATGACTTGATCGTATCGCGGCTGCTGGGTGGTTGCAAAGATGCATTGCAACGCCATGGTGTAGATGTTTCAGAAGAAGGTAGTCAGGTTGACTATGCTTGGGTACCAGGTTGTTTTGAGATACCGATGGTGGCGCAACAACTTGCAACAACCCGTCGTTACGATGCGATTATTTGTCTTGGGGCAGTAATTCGTGGGGATACGCCCCATTTTGACTATGTTGCGGGTGAGGTGTCTAAGGGAATTGCCGCATCATCTTTTCAGACTGGCGTACCGATTATTTTTGGTGTCGTTACAACAGATACGATGCAGCAAGCGCTAGAACGTGCAGGGATCAAGAGCAATAAGGGCTGGGACTATGCCATGGGCGCGATCGAAATGGCAAACCTGATGCGCCAAATTCGCCAAACTGCAAATCCAAATTAATAAACCTGCAAATTCAAAGTGGGACTGCCCTACGCTAGGTCTTTAGCCAAATCGCTATATTTCTAGGATTTTTGTAGCGATCGCCTGCTCTAGTGCCAATACGGGCAAAGGTCGAGAAAAGAAATACCCTTGTGCGAACTTGCAATCTAGCTGTTTCAGCATCGTAACTTGTTGTTGATTTTCTACCCCTTCAGCAACCACATTCATGCTTAAGGTTTTGGCGAGGACGACGATGGTACGGACGATTTCCAGATTCTCAGCATCAGCAGCCATGCGATCGATAAAAGCCCGATCGATTTTGAGGGTATTAATGGGAAAACGACGTAAATAGCCCAAAGAAGAGTACCCCTGACCAAAATCGTCAATGCTGAGTTGAATGTTTCGGGCACGCAATTGTCTGAGTTTATCAATCGTGAGTTCGCTGCGATCCATGAGCGTACTTTCCGTAATCTCTAGACAGATTGAGCTTCCCACTATTCCTGTTGCAGCCAGAACCCGATCTAACTTTTCGATGAGGTTGCTCTCTCGAACTTGGTGACTGGCGAGATTAATACTCATTTTCAACGCAGTTGTTTCTGGAAACAGCGTTTGCCATTTACGCAGTTGCTGACAGGCTTCATGCATTACCCAATCACCGATCGCCACAATCAAACCACTATCTTCGGCGACTGGAATAAACTCGGTGGGAGAAACCAATCCTCGTTCGGGATGTCGCCAACGGATCAATGCCTCAAATCCAACCAGCTTATTGGTTGCCAGAGCTACAAACGGCTGATAGTGAAGCTCAAACTCTTGACGCTCGATCGCATAACGCAGGTCGCTATCAAGCTGCATCAGTTTGAGATTTTGTTCGTACATTTCACTATCAAATAAAATGTAGCGCCCTCTACCGAGAGATTTCGCACAATACATCGCAATATCTGCATCGCGCAGCAGATCGGCTCCGCTATTGTAGTCTTTCGTACTGATGACGATGCCAATGCTGGCACTGGTAAAAATGGTCTGATCGCCTAAGTCAACAGGCATCAGAAATTTGTTGAGAATTCGCTCGGCAATCACGATCGCTTCGCTGGGCTCTTGAATATCGTCAATCAAAATCGTAAATTCATCCCCACCAAAACGAGCGACCGTATCAGAGGGGCGCAAGCAACTCTCTAAAAGCTGTGCGATTGCCTTGAGAAAGCGATCGCCCGTTGCATGTCCGAGGCTATCATTGATCATTTTGAAGCGATCGAGATCGATGAAAAGAATGGCAAATAGATAGCCTGAATGACGTTTGCTGTGCTTAAGGGTCTGCTCGACCCGATCCATAAACAGATTGCGATTGGGTAAGCCTGTGAGGGCATCATGTAAGGCATCGTAGATCAATTGCTGTTGTGCCTGCTTTTGTTCCGTAATATCCCGCACGATGCCATTAATTCGTAGGGGTTTACCTTCAGCATCATAGATAACGTGACTGCGATCGTTGATCCAACGCACTTCTCCATTGGCATGCAAAATACGATATTCTTCGCACAAATGACCTGTTGCTAACATCGCTTTGTTCGCATCTTCAATGCGATCGCGATCCTCGAAATGAATTACCTGTAATCGAAAACTGGGATTCCCTAAAAAACTAGCGATGGAATATCCATAGACTTTCTCCACGGCAGAGTTGAGATAGAAGATCTGCGAATAATCTGCAGCAACTGACCACACGACATCTTCGAGGGAGCTTAAAATATTTTCCAGACGCTCTTCGCTCACTCTCAAGGATTCCTCGATATGCTGGCGTTCAATTACCTCTAAGGATAATTCTTCGTTAATTTTTGCGAGTTGGGCGGTACGTTGCTCGACCCGATGTTCGAGTTCTTGATTGAGCTGCTGAATTTCCGCCTTTGCTGCTTGCAAATCTAATTGATGTCTGACCCGAATTAAAACTTCTTCAACATGGAAGGGCTTTGTAATATAGTCTACCCCCCCAACTTTAAAGGCTTTGACCTGATCGAAAGCATCATCTAACGCGCTCAAAAAGATTACGGGAATGTCACGGGTAAGTTCCATTGATTTGAGACGCTGACAGACCTCATAACCGTCTAGATCGGGCATCTTAATATCAAGCAAGATCAGATCGGGAGAAGTGGTCTGTACTGCCATCAAGGCGATCGCCCCACTTTTTGCGCAACGGATCTGAAATCCTTGTCCCGCAAGTGCTGTAGACAAGACTCTCAGGTTGTCAGGCAGATCGTCTACAATCAGAATTAATTGCTCTCTGGCTCTCTCTGCTGCTTTTTCTACGAAGGAGAATGTATTGACATTCATAGAGAAATTGCCTCTTGCACCAAGGTTATTATGCGATCGAAGTCAAAATCTTTTACTTTTTCCGCAATCTCTTTAACTAAAATGGCATGTTGTTCTGGAACTTGGTCGAGCAGCGATAAAATTTGCTCCTCATCAAGTTGAGATGCTGATACTTTCAATTGCTCCAACCATTCTTTAGGCATAGCGCGCAAAGATTCCGTCAATAATTCTGCTGTAAATCTAACTTGAGCAGTTGTCTTTTGGGAGGATAATGTCGCGATCGCATCGTTGGTATAGGGTATACCTAAATATTGCGGCATTATGGGTGATTTACTTAGTTTAGCTTGAATTTTAAAGCTAAATACCGAGCCAATGCCCACATTGCTACGAAAGGTCATATCGCCACCCATCAGTTGCACAAATTTGCGGCTAATCGACAAGCCTAAGCCAGTGCCTTGTTGAGATCTCCGTCCAGACTGCGTTTGCATAAAAGGCTCAAACACTAGTTCGGCTTCTTCGGGCGCAATACCTGTGCCCGTATCTTCCACTTCAAAGCTAATGTATAGAGTGTTTGGAGAGGGGAAATGGGACTGTTGTGCAGTTTCTAAAGAATCTAACGCCGCACGCACTGTAACTCCCCCTTTGGGGGTGAATTTGATCGCATTTTCAATCAGATTGATCAAAACCTGACGCAATTTTTTTTCATCGGTTTTCACAAATTGGGGTAGATTTACAGATTTCTCGAAGTGTAGATATAAATTCTTGGTTTCGGCTCGCATCTCAAACATCTCGATCGCGCGATCGAGGGTTTGATGGAGATCGAAGTCAGTCTCCTGTAAAGAGATATGTCCAGACTCAATTTTTGCCATATCCAAGACATCGTTAATCAGCCCCAGTAAATACTTGCCACTGCGGCTAATAATGCCCAGATTTTCATGCTGGAATTGCGTGAGCGAGCGATCGCGCGTCATGATTTGAGTAAACCCAAGAATCGCATTTAGTGGCGTACGCAGTTCGTGGCTCATATTGGCAATAAACTCACTTTTGGCAAGATTGGCAACTTCGGCAAGTTCCTTTGCTGCTTGGAGTTCAATGGTTTGCTTGTCGAGTTCCTCTTCTGCCATCTGCCGACTCTCTTGTGTCAAGACAATCCACCAAGTTCCAATCGCAATCAAGAGCAATAGGAGGGCATACCATTTCAAGAAGATGTCTAAAATTCGCTCGGATATTTTGGGTAAGACAGCTTGCAGGCTGGAAACCTCTTGATAGTAAACTATCGCTAATAAAGCTGCTACGCCCCCCGCGATCGCCAAGAAAATCGTGAGAAAACTAACGATTCTCGTTCCTAGTTTTGGGGAGAGCTTAGCAGCAAAAATAGCGTGAGCGGTTTTTATAGAACTTTCTGCGCTCTGGGCACTGGTTTGTAAGGTCAGGTTTGGAGATTCTTTGCAGCGATCGTGGCAACGCGCATCTAGACTGCAACAGAGAGAACAGATGTGCCCATCATACACTGGGCAAAATGCCATATCCTCTAAATCGTAGGTATTCTCGCAAATGCAACAAGCCAAGGTGCGATGCAAGATAGTCTCGGTGCGAAGTGCATTCTCTCTGGCGATGTAGTACTTTCCTTTCGTGAGAATGGCAATGATGGGAGATAGAACAAAGGCTAACCCCAAGGCAATAAAAGCAGAGTAAGCTTGGGCGATCGCACCGAAAACTCCGACAAAAGCAGCGATCGCGACCCCAGAGGCAATCAACATCGAGCCAAATCCCACAGGATTGATGTTGTACAGATAGGCGCGTTTAAATTCGATGTAGGATGGACTGAGTTTGAGGGGTTTATTGATGACAAGATCGGCGACTAAAGCCCCGATCCAAGCGATCGCCACATTGGAATAAAGTCCCAACACCTTCTCTAGGGTGGCAAACACTCCCAACTCCATCAGCATCAGGGAGATCGTAATATTAAACACCAACCAAACGACGCGACCGGGATGGTTGTGAGTAACCCTTGAAAAGAAATTTGACCAAGCTAGAGAACCCGCATAGGCATTGGTAACATTAATTTTGATTTGCGAAATAATCACAAATAACGTACAAACCGCTAAGACCACTTCTGGATTGGCAAAGATATCGGCAAAGCCTGCCAGATACATTTGTGCTGGTTCCTTCGCTTTCTCGAAACTGACTCCATGCTGAATCGCTAGGGATGCAAGGAAGCTTCCGCCGAGCTGCTTTGCTGCTCCTAGGATAATCCAACCAGGTCCTGCCAAAATCACTGCGAACCACCATCGGATGCGGTTGTTTTTTTCTTTGTCGGGCAGAAATCTGAGAAAGTCAACCTGTTCCCCCAGTTGTGGAATTAATGAGAAAGAGACCGTTGCTGCGGCTCCAAACAAAATCGGATCGAACCCCGCACCACTAGCTGAATTCCCCGCAAAATTGAACCAATTTACTAGTGCATCAGGTTCCTTATACAAGACAAAAATATAGGGCGAAATCATCAAGGTCAACCAGATAGGCTGCGTCCATAATTGCAACTGGTTAATCAGGGTGACACCAAAGAAGACTAACGGAATAATAATAATGGAACAGAGCAGGTAGCCTAAATACAATGGCAAATGGAAGTAAAGCTCCAATGCCTGCGCCATGATCGCCGCCTCTAGGGCAAAGAAAATAAAGGTAAAAGAAGCATAAATTAGAGATGTAATCGTCGAACCGATATAGCCAAAGCCCGCACCTCTGGTCAACAGATCCATATCAATGTTGTACTTGGAGGCGTAGTAGCAGATCGGTAGTCCTGTCAGAAAAACGATCGCACCCACCACCAAAATTGCCCAAAAGGAATTCGTAAATCCATAGCTGATCGCGATCGAAGCCCCGATCGCTTCTAGCGCTAAAAACGAAATCCCCCCTAATGCGGTATTTGTAATTTGAAACTCAGACCATTTCCTAAAGCTTTGGGGCGTATAGCGTAAGGCGTAGTCTTCGATCGTTTCCGTTGCGACCCAAGCATTGTAATCGCGTCGAACTTTGACAATTTTCAAGGAGGATTTTGAGGGCTTAATCATAGTATTTAAAAGACGTCAGTGCGAGCTAACGATTTGCCCAGATCTTTATCTAAAAGCAAAAATTCAGAAAGGAATGTATCCAAACTGGCGTTATTCTAAATTCGGTTTTTTAATTTTTCGCCAATGTAAATTCTTGGGAATTGGGCATGATTAAACGATAAAGCCTGTTTCTTGACCTTGAGCAGCCTGCCAACTGCGGGCATCGTAATATAAATCTTCAAGGCAAATGCTATAGAGCGCATCTTTTAACTTGTCACTGACTCGCTGCCATAGCGCAAACGTCACCCAATCAGACGCCAGTGCAGCATCAGGAGATAATCGCGGCAAAGGATTGGTGTTTTCACCTACGGCGGTCAAGATCTCACCGAGAGAAATATTTTTGGGCGATCGCTTGAGTTGGTAGCCCCCTTGCACCCCTCGGGTGGACTGAACTAGCCCCGCCTGCCGCAGCTCGATCAACAGCTTTTCTAGATAGGGGGCTGGGATCGACTGACGTTGAGAAATTTCCCGCACAGATGTTGGCTTGTGTTTTGCCCACACAACCAAGTCGAGCATTGCTTTCACACTATAATGTCCCCGTCTGGTTAGTTTCATCTTGTGTAATAATATCTAAGCCGATCGCTAAAAACGACAGATTGAATGTAGAATAGGTTCTATTGGCGCGAAAAATAACGGGATGTAGCGCAGCTTGGTAGCGCGCCTGCTTTGGGAGCAGGATGTCGTAGGTTCAAATCCTATCATCCCGATTTAACTTGAATGTTCGATCTGAATAAAAAAACAAATGCTAATTCCTTCGGCAAGTCCTGAATTTAAATCTGGATTTGTAGCTTTGGTCGGGCGACCCAATGTGGGCAAGTCCACATTACTGAATACGCTGATCGGACAAAAAATTGCGATTACTTCTCCCGTCGCGCAAACGACGCGCAATCGGCTTCAGGGTATTTTAACCTTACCAGAAGCCCAAATTATCTTGGTGGATACCCCTGGCATTCATAAGCCCCATCATCTTTTAGGCGAAGTGATTGTCAAAAATGCTGTGGGCGCGATCGCTTCGGTCGATCTCGTCGTCTGGTTGGTGGATGGCACGGTGGAGGCTGGCAAAGGCGATCGCTTTATCGCCGACATCATAGCGAATGCGGGAACCCCTGCGATCGTGGGGTTAAATAAAATCGACCAGTTAACCTCTGAGAGTCTAGATGACGAACTCAAACAATCCAAGATCCTCGCTAGTTATCGAGATATCGCCAAACCCCATGATTGGGATTTAGCAAGATTTTCGGCAATTACCAAAGAGGGCTTGGATAAATTACAGGAAATGATGTGCAACCATTTACCTGTGGGACCCTATTACTATCCCCCAGAGCTAGTCACCGATCAGCCCGAGCGCTTTATTATGGGCGAACTGGTGCGAGAGCAGATTATGCTGCATACCCATGAGGAAGTGCCGCACTCTGTCGCTGTCGGCATCGATCGCGTGGACGAACAGCCCAAAATCACCAAGGTGATGGCGACGATCTATGTGGAACGAGATTCTCAGAAAGGAATTTTAATTGGGAAGAAAGGGCAAATGCTTAAGGACATCGGCACGAAAGCCCGCGAGCAAATGCAAAAATTAATTATGGGAGCGGTGCATTTGGAACTGTTTGTCAAGGTGCAACCCAATTGGCGATCGTCGCGTGCTCAATTGACAGATTTTGGCTATCGCGCTGAATAATTCGATTGGACGAGTGGAAGGAGAAAGCGTATGGAAGACTACCTGCAAGTAAGTGAAATCGTTGATTGGCAGAATCCTACGATTTTGGAACTGGCAAAACAGATTGCCTCCCAAAATTCCACCGAATTGGAAATCGCACGGGCAAGTTTTGAGTGGGTACGCGATCGCATTCATCACAGCTCTGACTACAAGATGAATCCTCTAACCTGTCGAGCGTCTGATGTACTCAAACATCAGACGGGTTATTGCTTTGCCAAAAGCCATTTACTGGCTGCACTGCTTAGAGCCAATCACATTCCCACGGGTTTTTGTTATCAACGATTGAGTGTCTTTGATAACGGCGTACCCTATAGCTTGCACGGGTTCAATGCTTTGTATCTAAAGGATTTTGGCTGGTATCGCGTGGATGCTAGGGGCAATCGCCAAGATGTTGACGCCCAGTTCGTTCCGCCCCAAGAGAAAATAGCTTATCGCCTGCAATTTCCAGAAGAAGCAGATTTTCAAGAAATTCTGGCGGAGCCGCTTCCCGTCGTGGTTCGAGCTTTACAAACGCAGCGTACATGGGATGAGCTATTGCAAGATCTTCCCGATCTCCCTTTGGAAGCAGTCGCAACCTACGGTCTCACTGTGAGAAGGTGCGAACATTCCGATCAAGATCGCTTGCGTCGGGATGATGGATAAAGCCAGAAGCTGAGCAATTTGGTCAACCAAGGCATGACTGGATAGGTCAGTAAGGCAGATACGAAGATCACGGATATCAATAAACCTAATAAGGGTGGGAGACCTTGAAGGAATGGACCGATCAGGGCATTAGCGAGCAAAATCAATGGATACACGGTCACAACGCCAAGGATTACTTGCTTGTAATAAGCAGGTTGGGGCGGGTTATAGCCTCTATCTCTTGGTAGCGAGAACCATAGCTCTAATCCTGTTGGTAGTTGCTGAAGCGATCGCCTTGAGATAAAGTCTTGCGATCGCTCCATCCACTTTTGATAGGTGGGCGAGTTTAGCCAGCTTTTATAGTGAATGTAATTGTCAAATTTAACAATAACCACATACTCAGGATAATCATGGTCGCGGGGGCAAATAATTTCAACACCGAGAAACCCTTCAAATTGCTGGGCAGATTGGTTGATTCCTTTTGTCCAAGCTTCGTATTCCTGTATGCGGTCTGGTTCGACGATCTCTGAGATGACTAACGTAATCGGATCTGGATGCTGTTCAGAGTTTTGCATAGGAAGAATTAGTTTTGATCGGCGATCGCGCTTTCAGCCTCTTCCATATCAGGCGGTGCATCGATCTCTGGTACTTCCGCTTCGACAAATGGCAGTGAAGCCCCTTCCAGACCCCGTTTAATTCGAAGTGGTGTGTAGTCAAGGGTCACAAATAGCGGATAGTGAAACTCACCCTTATCCCCCATGAGGTTGCGATGCTTCCAAGGCATGAGCCAGTAATACTCATCGCCCAAGACAACTTCTACTTGTCGCCATCGTCGCAGTAGTGATGAAAAGTCTTCCCCAGGACGGTGAATAAAAATAAACACCTCACGTCCTGTTTTCACTTTCCAATCTGGATCGCACATGATTAATGCCAGATCGCAATTTAACTGAATGTGATTTTGATTATCTTGAGCGATCGCAAGCTTAATTACAGGTAGGGGTAAGCTAATCACGCTATCTGTCGGTCGTCTGAGACTGGGAATTAGCTCAAAATAGGGGCGATATTGCCGTAAGAGTGCGATCGCTTCTAATTGGTTGCTGTAGTGACACAGTAGGGTGTCGTATTGGTGCTGGTGCGTATTCATAAAGGTAAATGTACAGAGAAGCTAGAGCCTCGATCTTGTGCAGACTGGAGCGTAACTCTGCCACCATGGGCGGCGACAATGTAATTAGACAGATATAAACCTAGCCCACTGCCTTGTTTTTGGTGACTACCCTGTTGAAATCTCTGAAACAGAAAAGGTTGATCTGCTTCTGGAATACCAATACCCGAATCGGTAATCGTCACAAGGATCTCTGCACCAATTTTTTCTAGGCTAACATGAACTCTACCCGCTTCGGTAAATTTGAGCGCATTGCCGATTAAATTGTTAAAAACCCGTAGCAATTCCAGCCGATCGCCCTTAATCGTGGGTAGATGCTCTTGAATCTCAATGGTTAACGCTAGATCCTTAGACTTGGCGATCGCGCCGAGTTCCTGCACGACCTCGGTAACTAGTTCTGCTAAATCTAAAGGCTGAAGGTTAAGGGTTTTGCTGCCTGCTTCGTAACGATATACATCCAGCAACTTATTCACCATTTCCAGCAAATTGCGATTGCTACGAGACATAATCTCCAACGCTTCGATGACATCGGGGGAGATATGTCCTAATGCCCCATCTTGCAACAAACCGAGCATCCGATCGGCGGCAACTAGGGGCGTGCGCAGATCGTGGGTGAGTCGAGACACAAAATCTTGACGTTGTTGGGCGATGCGATCGCGTTCTTCAATGCTGTGTTTGAGTCGCAATAGCGATCGGACTCTTGCGAGTAACTCATCGGCTTCAACGGGTTTGCGAATAAATTCATCTGCGCCTAAATCTAGCCCCTTGACTGCACTCGACTGGTCATAGGCAGTAATCAGCAAAATCGGGATAAAGGGTAAATCTTTTTGGCTGCGCATGCGGCGGGTGACCTCATAGCCATCGATCCCAGGCATCATCACATCCAGCAGTACGAGATCGGGCAATTCTGACTGGACTAGGGCTAAGCCCTTCTCGCCATTCGATGCTGTTAGAACCTCATACCCTTCCTCTTCTAAGATGGTACGAATCAAGAACAGGTTATCAGGGACATCATCTACAACTAACAGGCGATCGGGGGGCATCATGCAAACAACTAGGGGGTGTCAAGTACGGCATTCACGACCTTATATGGTTACATAAAATGCTCAAATTGCCTTCACCCCCATGACAGATAGTCCAACCCTAGCGATGTCTTAGGTTGAAATCTCTACAAAAAGGGTTAGTTTCATGTTTATGAAAACATCTACGGAGAGGGGGGGATTCGAACCCCCGATGGCTTTCGCCATAACGGTTTTCGAGACCGCCGCATTCAACCGCTCTGCCACCTCTCCAACGGTCGGCTAATTTAGCGCTCATTGAGTTTAACATCTTCTGAAACTGAATTTCAAAGACTAAAACCTAGCAATTTAGTTAGCGGTACTTTAGGTAAGGAACTCACTTGTCCCTCTTTTGTAAGGGGGATGCCCGATAGGGCAGGGGGATCAAACCCCTTGGTTCCAGTAAGTTGGCTTGCTTTATTCCGAAATCCTTAACCCAAACCTAGGTTACTCAATTAGCAAAACAGCAAGACCTAAGCCAAGGCTAATTATTCGGAAGCGATCGCCTTGAGTGAAGGTTATAGAATGAGAAATAAGTTTATTCCGCATTTAATTTGAACCTTACTTTAGGCAAATTATGCTTGCAACGCCACAGTCTAATTACATGACTCTAGAGGAATACCTCGAGATGGAGGAAAAAAGCGATATTAAACATGAATATATCGATGGATATGTTTATGCCATGGCTGGCGCAAACGATCCTCACGTTACAATTACAGGAAATATTTTTGCTTTGATTCGCAGCCATTTAAGAGGGACTGGCTGCCGAGTTTATATCACTGACATGAAAGCACATGTAGACTCTTTAAAACGCTTTTACTATCCTGATGTCATGGTAACTTGCGATCCTAGAGATGCCGAAACTCTAGATCGCAAACACTTTCCCAAATTAATTATCGAAGTACTCTCAAGTTCCACCGAAGCCTTCGACCGTGGAGATAAATTTGCAGATTATCAGCAACTAGAAAGCCTAGAAGAATATGTCCTAGTTAGTACTAAACGTCAACGTCTTGAATGCTTTAGAAAAGAAGAAGGGCGTTGGTTTTTACAAACCTACTCAAGCGATCGAAGTGATTTCCAACTATCGAGCATTAACTTTGAAGGAAAATTTGTCGATCTTTATGAAGATGTCAATATTCAGTCATAGCGATTTTTACAGGGGTCTGATGCTTCGAGCAGTGGCAAAGCAGGCAAGAAAATGGGGAGGAAGATTGCATAGCCTGCTCTGTCGCTTAAATTAGGAAGAAACTAACCCACTTCTACTTGGGCGCACAAGCCTTGACAATCCCCTCAATCATATTAATTACCTTGGCTGAGGGTCTTTGTTTGGCAAGGATTGATGTATAAAATTCTTGGGTTACGGCTGGATCTTGTTTTTCGAGATTATCGGCAAAACATTGACAATAAGATTTGGCTTGTTCTTCACTTACACTTTGTTTTGTGGCTTCACGCACACAACTCGTTACAAGCTCGTTCTTAAAAGCGCTGTCTTTGAGTTTTGATGAGACTACCTCGGCTGAGAGCGAATTGCTCCAGGGAGCAGAGAGGGCTAAAATACAGGAAGCAACTACTGGCAGACCAGTGAGGTAAATCTTCATTCGGTTTTCTCCTTGGAATGATTTCAATGTAAGTTTATTCGCAAAACTTGTTTAATTGCAATCATAACAAATAGATTTCAATCTATGATTTTCCTCTTAGCTGCAAAGTCCTCACCTAAATTCTCTTCCTATTTTTTGACATAATTCTCAATGACCAGCACATCCCCTAGTTCTTCTCCTGAAATCTCACCACTGAAATCACCGAAAATAGTTGTCCTTGACGACGATCCTACAGGTTCGCAAACCGTTCATAGCTGTTTGCTCTTGACGCAGTGGGATGTGGATACCCTCAGAACTGGTCTAGCCGATCGCTCGCCCATTATGTTTGTGCTAACGAATACTAGAGCCTTGACGCCGAGCGATGCCGCCACGGTTACCCGTGAAGTTTGTCATAATTTGAAACTGGCAATCGAAGCCGAAGCGATCGCTGAATTTCTGGTTGTCAGTCGTTCTGATTCCACTCTGCGAGGGCATTATCCCATTGAGACCGATGCGATCGCGGAAGAATTAGGTGGTTTTGACGCTCACTTCCTCGTGCCTGCTTTCTTTGAGGGAGGTCGCTTTACCCGCGACAGCATCCATTATCTCGTTGTGAATGGAATTCCCACACCCGTGCATGAGACAGAATTCGCCAAGGATTCCGTATTTGCCTACAAGTATAGCTATCTACCTGACTATGTTGAAGAGAAAACGAACGGTCGCATCAAGAGCGATCTCGTTGAGAGATTTTTACTCTCAGATATTCGTTCGGGCAGTCTAGAACGATTGATGCAGCTCAAGGGCAATCAGTGTGGTGTCGTGGATGGCGAAACCCAAGCCGACCTCGATCGCTTCGCTAGCGATATTCTGATCGCAGCTTCGCAAGGGAAGCGGTTTCTGTTTCGTAGCGCCGCTAGTCTATTAACTGCCTTAGCACAGTTGCCACCACAGCCAATCCCAGCCGAAGAGATGTCAAAATACATGCGATCGCCAAAACCCGGCGCGGTGATCGTTGGTTCCCATGTCAAAAAAACTACGGAACAACTAGAGAAGCTTCTGCAAGCAGCAAATATCGTTCCCGTGGAAATCGATGTATCGAGATTGCTCACGGATGTAGAAAAAGAATCCCAGATTCTGTTAAAGGAAGTCAGCGATCGCGTTGACCAAATCCATGCCTCTGGTAAAACTGTGGCAATCTTTACCAGTCGCAAGGAACTCTCTTTTGCCGATATCACCACCCGTCAGGCTTTTGGGCAGTCTGTCTCAGCTTTACTAATGGCGATCGTGCAGGGTTTGCCTGCGGATATTGGGTTCTTAATTAGTAAAGGCGGAATCACCTCTAACGATGTTCTCAGTACTGGCTTAGCACTACCAACTGCACGTTTGCTGGGTCAAATTCTCGCAGGTTGCTCAGTAGTTCGCACGCCTTCCGACCATCCACGTTTTCCCGATTTACCTGTGGTTCTCTTTCCTGGAAATGTTGGCGACGCCGATGCGCTTGCTACTGTCTACAATCGCCTTGCTGCGGGTATTCATGATTGAGTCTCTAAGGGGTCGATCGCGCAGCCAAGCATTCAAATCAGCAACGGTTGTAAAATCTAAAATCGCCTCTGCCAGATCTTCAAGCAAATACTAATCCACCTAGTAAAGTCGTTGCTGCTGCCACATTAATTTGCACGCTGCGATCGCATGATCAAGCATCATAGTTACAATTAATTAAAGCCATTCAGATAGATGTATAGTTTAAGTTATTGGTATAACAACAAGAAAACATGCCAAGTCAAAGTGGAAGAAGTATAGTAGATGCATTCGTAGATCAGTCTTTCCCTGAAGGCAGAACGTTTTGTACTCAGTTTCTCTACAGTGCTGAGTTTAGCGCCAATACTTTAAAAAGCCTAGTAACGAGGGGAAAAAGTTCCTCCAAGTATGAACTAGCCTCTAGTCTGACAGACTCACTATATAGCCACACAATTGATCCAGAAGAAGTTCTTCTTGCATTTGTACAACAGCCTCGTAAGTGGTTAAGTTTTAAATTGGGATCTTGTAAGGATTTCCCCACTTTTGAGACACCCAACATCTTACTCACAGAATTTGGGAAAGAATGTTGGTATGGACCTATCAAGGATAGATATAGCTCTCGCAAATGGTATATTCGGACTAAAAAAATTCCATTTTATGAGAACCTTTATAAGGCAGAAAATGTTCTGGAAGGAGAAATCCCACAGCAATTTAGTTCGGTTACAACACATCAAATCCGATGGACAGTTATTGCAGAGATAGATATAAATTATGTAGCATTGTCCTGGAACGGATTTCGGCATAATGAATTAAAGGGTAACACATACGAACCTCAGATTGAATCCCTTATGCAGTTCCCATACTGGTCTCATATTCCTGGCTTCTTTGATGAGCTTGTAAGAGAATGCAAAGCTAATTGGGAACATCCAGTTCTTGATCAGTTTATCCTTTATAATCTTTGGGATAAATATATCAGTAATCCAAAATATGTTTGGCGGCATTTAAGAATTCGAGCCGATCATCATGGCGTAGCACTGAATGCTCATAGCACTGGGGCTTTTGATAGAGAAAGCGAACAAATAAGAGGGTTGCAAGCTTTGGCAAGACAGTTAGCATACTCAGCCTTAGATTCCTTAAATATAGAAAAAAAGCCCGAAGTCATTAAATCTGTCGAAAGCTCTTTATTGAGAACTTTGATTCAGGAATGGGAGACTAAATCATATGAATTTAGTCTAGATGAAATAACAGAATCTGAATTGTCTGAATTGTCGAATGATAACCGAAAAAGTCTTTTCCGAGCACACTGTTATTTTGCGAATGGAATTAGTAACTCACCCCAAGATGCACTTCAGCACTTAAATTGCTTTGTAAAAGACTATGGAGGGAGTTCTAAAGCTCTAAGTTTTCTTCTTTCCGAACTGGCAAAGTGAGGTAAGTATCATGGCTCGCATAGATTGCGCAAACAGGTTAACTTTTCTTTCAGAGCATCACAAGACTCTGCTAAGTAAGCATTTTAGCCAGCCTTCTCAAACCGCACAACCTCGTGAGCTTGCAATTAAGCTTGGGATTCACTATTCAAAGGTTATTGCCATTTTGGCTGTTTTAGCCGCTGATGGTTATTGCCAAAATTGGCTATTAATTTACCATAATTGCTCAGAGACTTTTGTAGATCGTACTCCTCTACGTTCAGGAATGCCCAAATTGCCTTATGTTTGTCCTTACTGTGAAATAACAATTTATAACTATGACGAATTAAAACTTGATGTTATGGCAGAAACTGAAATGTCAGTTGAATTTATCTAATAAGAAATACAAAAGCTAGATGAATATAAGTCATCCTCAAAATATGAATATAAGTCATCCTCAAAATAGTAGAGAGGCATTCAAGATGATTACTCTAGCATTAAGCTTTCTAAAGAGAGATAGCCCAGAATCCAATGAACTTATCAACTTTTTATACACTCCAGATCCTCGGATTTCTGATCATTTAAACCAACTTAGAGACTTCTTGAGAATTAAAAGACCAACAAAAGCTCAAAGTCAAAAAGCAGGGTATTTATTGGAGAGGATTCTTCTACTAGCCTTTAAGGGGCTAACAGGTCATTCCGAACTCAAAAACTATCAGTCAGCCAGCCATCAAATTGATCAACTAGTTAGTGGAGATAATACTGAATGGGATTTGATTTTGGATCGACTTTATCTTAAGGAAAACAACCAAACATATCGCACTATTCTTGGAGAAGCAAAAGCAACTAATAGTTCTGTTTCTGTTTCTCAATTTGCCCGTTTATGTAGCATCATGACTCTGGAATTATATAAATCAGTTGGGCTGGGTGTATTTTTCACTATAAATGGTGCTGCTGGCTTTCCAAAACGTTCACAAAAAAGCAGAACCAGTTGTATTCGACATGCTAGACTCTGCCAAGTATTATTTAATGCAAGAAGTGGTAAAAAAATAGTTGTTCTGGATAAGGATGATATATTTGACCTTGATAAAAACGGCTCTTTAATTACAATCTTGATTAGAAAGATAAAAGAATTAGAAGAAAATAGCGGTTTGCCAACAGTATCTGTAGTCGAGCCTATGGATATTGATTTACCAAATTATTTAAAAGATTTAATATAGTGAACTATATAGTCTATATTTAATCGCAAATATTTTTAATCGCAAATATTATTGCCTTTCACTAAAAATAACCTTCAATTGTAATGTAAGTAGGGAATATCAGCGTAATTCCCTACTTCGCGAATAAAATTTGACATTCGACTATTCACAAAGAGAAAACTGATGGTACAAGTCCCTGAAAAAACCTTGACGATCGCTGAGTTTCTGCAACTACCAGAGACTAAACCTGCGACGGAATATATTAACGGTCAACTTGTTCAAAAGCCGATGCCACAGGGAAAACATAGCAAATTACAAGGACGAATCGTAACGGTAATTAACGAAGTGGCTGAGAAAGCGCAAACAGCCTTAGCCCTTCCTGAACTGCGCTGTACCTTTGGGGATAGGTCAATCGTACCCGATATTGCTGTGTTTACATGGAGCCGAATTCCGTTAGATCGAGAGGGAGACATTGCCAATACATTCAACGCACCACCTGATTGGACAATTGAAATTTTGTCTCCAGACCAAAATCAGTCAAAGGTCACAGCCAATATTTTGTACTGCCTCAAGTTTGGTTGCCAGATGGGATGGTTGATCGACCCCAATATCAAATCTGTTTTGGTCTATCCATCAGGGCAACAACCAGAGTTTCTGCAAGAATCTGAGGACGTTCTCCCTGTTCCTAACTTTTTGACCCCATTACAAATGACCGTCGGCGATTTGTTTAGCTGGTTAAAACCTGGAACCTTTTAGGCGAGTATAGAACAGCGATTCTATCAGTTGACTCTGCTAGCAAGAAAACGATACCAATCATAGGCGATCGCAATATCCGTAAAAGGAATCTGAGAGATCTCACCCGATCGCGCTACAAGTTCGATCTCAATATCCTTCGCTTTGGTTGGCAGTTCCACTTGCGAACCCTCTGGTAAATTCTGAATTGGAACTTCTATAAGCTTGCGATCTAATTTCAAGCGAACTTGCTGAAGGTCGGGCAAATTCACTGATTTGAGCGCGATCGGTTCTTTTCTAGTGGGCTTGCCCCATGTGAGGCGATCGCCCTTTTGCCCTAGCACCGCGTAAATATCAAATTTATGCCGCTCAAACTGTGTTGCCCATAGCTTGTAGGCTTCTATTTTTTGATATTCATTCCATCCCGACCACGCTAACCAAATAAATATACTCAGCAGGGGCAGCCATAAAAGTCCGCGTTCCATAGGTCGTTATCAGTTATCAGTTATCAGCTTTCAACTTTCAGTTCTCGGTTATGGGGAATGGGTAATCGATAATTGGCAGCTTCCTCTAAGTTACTCGCTTCCATCTCATTCATGCTATCTAAATTTTTCCAAATTAGATTTAAGAGAATATCCAGACCTTTTTGAGCCGCTGCCGAAATAATAATGGGCTTGTTTGGGAATTGGGAAGCGATCGCTTCGACCTGTTCGGGTTCCACCGCATCGAGTTTGTTGAGCACGAGGATCTGGGGCTTTTCAGATAAACCATGCCCATAGGCATCCAATTCGCTCTGAATGGTGTGATAGTTTCCCAACGGATCTTCGGCGGTCATGTCAACCATGTGTAACAAAAGGCGAGTGCGTTCGACATGACGTAAAAAATCATGCCCTAAGCCAATCCCCATCGCAGCGCCCTCGATTAACCCTGGAATATCGGCAAAAACGACACCATCGCCGCTAGGTTTCGATACTACACCCAAATTGGGGACGAGCGTGGTAAAAGGGTAGTCTGCTACCTTCGGACGGGCTGACGAGACCACAGAGATAAGCGTGGACTTGCCAGCATTGGGCAGACCAATGATGCCGACCTCCGCAATCAGCTTGAGTTCTAAGCGCAACTCAAACTCTTCCCCTTCTAAGCCGGGGAGCGCGTATTCGGGGGCGCGATTGCTATTGCTCAAAAAGTACTTATTGCCCATGCCGCCCTTGCCACCCTTGGCAACGACAAAGGTTTGACCGTGTTCAGTCAGATCGCCCATGACTTCTTCGGTTTCAGAATTAATCACGACCGTGCCGCAGGGAACTTTAATGATGCGATCGCTTCCCCTCGCACCCGTCATATTACTCGTGCCGCCGCGCTTACCGTCATCGGCTTTATAAATTTTCTGAAACCGCAAATCTAGGAGGGTTTGCAAGTCGCTCACAGATTGAAAGATCACCGAGCCACCATTGCCACCATTTCCCCCAGAAGGTCCTCCTGCGGGTACGTATTTTTCGCGTCTAAAGGCAACGAGACCATCTCCTCCTTTGCCACCTTTAACGTGAATTTCGACTTGATCGATAAACTGCATACCTTAGGACTATAAATGGAATAAAAATTTTCACCAGATACCATCCTAAGCAAAATCTGACGAAAACAGTTGCTTAAGTTAAGATTGGGTGTAATTTATGCGGGGATCTTAACGGGAAATATTGCCCGATCGCACCCAGCCTATTTCTTTGGTGGTTTCCTGACGAATATAAACCCACTCGCGATCGGGGGTTTCTTTGAGGACAGATATTTTGGCGTTGTAATCGGCGCCGCCAACCCTAGGCGCAGACTGACTGGGTTCAGATCGCAAAACCAATCCCATACTGGCATTAACTTTGCCAGCATATTTGACGTCAGCGGCAGGCGTAGCTTTTGCCGTTAGTTGAGGTTTTGCTAAAGGCGAAGGTTTGATGGCAGCGATCGGCAGTGTCGGTTTGGGCGGTGACTTAATATCGTTCGCAAATTTCGGGCGTTGGGGCGGTGTATGGTAGGGCACAATCACATACTTCCAAGTAGCGAACCCGATCGCAAGAATAAGACCAGCACTGAAAGCCAAGCTAACACTAGATTTAGCAGTATCTGGGAATCTCATCAGTCAATACACCTATCTCGTTACATATCTGATAATTCGTTCAACTATCTCAACGGTAGACCCTTTGGATCGTTTTGAGATAGTTGACTGAATAGATTAACCTATGTTGGCGGATTTAGCACAACAAAAAATTTACATAAAAAGCCATGAGTTTTATTACAAAATGTTAAGCTGATGGACTGAGCCAAAAATTTCAATGGGTACAGTCCTTTGTTGTTTGAAGAGCAGCGAATTTTTGAACCTTTGCTGCCAAAGCACTCCAAAATCTCCTGAATTGCATTTTACAAGTGTTAAAAGCTGCGATCCTCTTCATCAGGCTGTGATTAAGATCTTTAGTTTGGACTAATCGGCAGCAAGGCAAGAGCAACAGAAAGGCACGAGAAAA